>JBAZJT010000014.1 GCA_041651175.1 Elusimicrobiales bacterium
TCCATTTCCAGCGTCATGGCTTAGTTTACGAACGACAGAGCGCAAACGGACGATTTCAGCGCGGTTCAGGCTCATCTTGTGTTGGAAACGAGCATTCCTTCAGGCTCATCTTGCATTGGATAATTCTACGGCGGGCTTTTTGTTTGCCAAAAAAGTAGAATAACTGTGCGCTATCCGCGCCGGAGGCCGTGATGTATATTCATCTTGAAGACTGGAAATGGAAAACCGTCATAGAGCCGCACAGAATCAAGACCGTGGAGCCGCTGGGGTTCACCAGCCGCAGGGAGCGCGGGGAAATACTGGCCCGCGCGCATTACAACCTTTTCAACATCCCCGCCGAGAAGGTGCTGCTGGATTTTCTTACCGACAGCGGCACCGGCGCTATGTCCGCCGCGCAATGGTCGGCGATAATGAGCGGCGACGAGTCTTATGCCGGCGCCTCCAGCTACTACCGCTTTGAGGCCGCCGTGCGCGGGCTTACCGGTTTTGGCGAGGTCATTCCCGCGCATCAGGGCCGCGCGGCGGAGCGGATATTGTTCTCTTTTGTGGGCGGCAAAGGGAAAACGGTGGTTTCCAATTCGCATTTTGACACCACCCGCGCCAATGTGGAAGCCGGCGGAGCCGAGGCGGTGGATTTGCCGGTAAAAGAGGCGCTGGATTTCGCGCGCCCCGGCGACTTCAAGGGCAACATGGACACCGCCGCGCTGGAGAAATTCATAAAGGAAAGAGGCGCGCAAAATATCGCCCTGTGCGTGATGACGGTTACCAACAACTCGCTGGGCGGGCAGCCGGTCTCGCTTGCCAACCTCAAACGGACCTATGAAATCTGCTCGGCGGCGAAAATACCGGTGTTCCTGGATATGGCCAGATTCGCCGAAAACGCCTATTTTATAAAGCTGCGCGAAAAGGGCTGCGAAAACCGCTCCGCGGAGGACATCGCAAAAGAGATGTTCAGATACGCCGACGGCTGCATGATGAGCGCCAAGAAAGACGCGCTGGTCAATATCGGCGGCTTCATGGCGATGAAGAACAAGGAGTGGGCCGCCCGCGCCCGGCAGGTATTGATTCTGGGCGAGGGATTCCCGACCTACGGCGGGCTTGCGGGCCGCGACCTGGACGCCATGGCGGTGGGGCTGGGCGAGGTGCTGGACGAGAAATACCTGGCTTACCGCATACGCTCCGCGCAGTATCTGGGCGACGGCCTGCGCAAGGCCGGGGTTCCGATAGTGGAGCCGCCCGGCGGCCATGCCGTGTATGTTGACGCGCGCCGCTTTTTGCCGCATATCCCGCCGGAGAAATTCCCGGCCCAGTCGCTGGCCTGCGCGCTGTATCTGGAAGGCGGCATCCGCACCGTGGAAATCGGGATGCTGATGTTCGGCAACCGCGACGCCAAGGGCAATTTCACCCCCGCCAGCATGGAACTGGTGCGCATCGCGCTGCCGCGCCGCGTTTACACGCAAAGCCATATAGATCTGCTTATAGAGGTTTTTGAGGAGTTGGCAAAGCGCAAAACCGGCATACGGGGGCTGGAGATAGAGGAAGCCCCCGCCGTGCTGGCGCATTTCACGGCAAAATTGCGGCCCGCGGAGAAAGAGCTTATCCTCAGCTAGAATAAATGTTCACAAAGGACACTTTTTCGCGTGTTCGCAAACAGGCGGAGGCCGTTGTCGGCGCGCAGAACGTGCGCGCAGACAACGGCAATCTCGCGCTTTATTCCTACGATTCGGGCCTTTCCCGCGCGCGGCCCGAGGCTGTCATCCATGTCCTCCGGACGGAGCAGCTTGCCCCGCTGATAAAGCTGCTGGCGGAAAACGATGTTCCCTTCGTGCCGCGCGGCGCGGGAACCAATCTGACCGGCGGCTGCGTGCCGCTTAAAGGCGGCGTCATCATAAACACCGCCGCGCTAAACCGCATTCTGGAGGTGGACACCGCCTCCGGCTATGCTCTTGCGGAGCCGGGCGCGGTAAACGGCGCGCTGCAGCGCGAGCTGGCGCGCGAGAATTTCTTCTTCGCGCCCGCGCCGGAGAGCGCGGCTGTCTCCACCATCGGCGGCAACATGGCCGAAAACTGCCGCGGCCCGCGCGCGTTCAAATACGGTCCGGCGGGGGCCTCGCTGCTGGAGGCGGAATTCGTCTCGCCGGAGGGGGAAACTCTGCGCTGGTCCGCCTCCGATGCGGGGCCGCTGCTGGCCCGGTTTTTTGCGGGGAGCGAGGGCTCGCTGGGCGCGGCGGCGCGGCTGCGGGTCAAAATTCTCAAATCCCCTGCGGCGGTCTGCTGCGCGCTTATAGGTTTCCGCGGCCCGGAAGGGCCCATAGACGCGGCGCGCGAGCTTGTGGCCGCCGGCATAATACCGCGCGCCGCCATCGGCATGGACAACGTCGCCGCCAGCGCCTCCGACAGCCTCGGGCTGGGCGCGTTTCCGCCGGAAAGCGCGGGCGCGCTGTTTCTGGAGCTGGACGCCGCCTCCGAAGATGAAATGTCCGCCGTCTGCGCCGCGGCGGAGAAAATATGCGCGGCGGCGGGGGCGGGGCCGGTGGTTTTTTCGCGGGACGCGGAGGGCCGCGCCGCGCTGCGCCTCCGGGCGGATGTTTACACGGCGATGGCGCGGCTTGCGCCAAACGCCGTGCTGGAGGATATGGCGGTGCCGCCGGCGTCGCTGGCGGTGGCGCTGGCCATGCTGCGCCACTGCGCCGCCAAATTTGACGCGCGCGCCGCGCTGGTCTATCACCCGGCCAGCGGCGTGCTGCGCCCCCAGCTTGTCTTTGACGAGCGTAACAGTTTTGAAGCGGGCCGCATCAAAAAGGCGGCGCGCGAAATGCTCAAATGCGCGGTTACGCTGGGCGGGCTGCCGGCCTGCGGTTTCGGCTCCGGCGTGGACAAGCGCATGGCCATGCACTGGATTTACGACAATGCCGCGCTGGAGTTGTTCCGCCGCATCAAAAAGGCCGCCGACCCGCGCGGCATAGCCAATCCCGACAAGATAATTCCCGTCGCCGGCGCGCGCGAGGGGGCCGAGGCTTTGCAGGAACGCGCGCAGCCGTCCCGCGCCGCGGCGGCGGTGGCGGCGGAGCTTGCCTCGCGTTTTGCCGCCGGCAGGGCCAGTTTTATCGCGGGGCATGGCGCCGCGCCCAGCGGGGCCGCGCCGCTGGATACGGGCGCGCTGGACGGGGTTGAGATTGACCGCGCCAACCGCTCGGCTGAGGCGGAGGCCTGCGTCCCCGTCGCCCGCCTGAAGGCAAAGGCCGCCGAACACGGTCTGCGGCTAAGGCTGCCGGATTATCCGGGCGGCATAGGCGCGCTGGCGGCGTCGGGCCGGTGCGCCGCGCTGCGGGAGATAATAACGGGAATCAAATTCGCGCTGGCCGACGGCAGCGTAATCCGAGCCGGCGGCAAATGCGCCGTGGACCCGCCGGGGACGGATGTCATCAGCCTGATGTGCGGTTCGCGCGGGGCCTACGGGGTGATACTGTCGCTCACGCTGCGCGCGGACGGCGCGGCAGACTGCTCCGCCCTTGCCGCGCGCAGGGAATTTTCGCCGGGGCCGTATCACCGCAGGCTCAAACGGGCTTTTGACCCGAAAAATCTGCTGAACCCTCATGTTTACGGGGAGAATGGCGATGCGGCTGCCTAAAATAGACGATTTTGTCCCCTATAACGAGCTTTATACCGCCGCCACGGAAGGCGCGCATCTCAAGACGCTGCTTACCGTCTCCGGCGAAAAGCCGGTATACGACTGCGCCGTCAAATGCAACCGCTGCGGCCTCTGCCTGGAAAAATGCCCCACTTATTCCGGCACAGGGGCGGAGAATTTCTCGCCGCGCGGGCGCGCGCAGCTGCTGCGCATGGCGATGGGCGGCAGGCTCAAGCTGGACGCGGACGCCGCCGTCCTGGCGGAATCGTTTTACAACTGCCTGCTGTGCGGCGCGTGTTCCGGCGCCTGCCATTCGCAGGTTCCGGTGCGGGAGCTTGCGCTGGAAGGCCGCAGGACATACCCGGAAAAGGGCGCCGGCGCGCTGGCGCGGGCGGTATTTGCGTGCGCGGCGCGGCGGCCCGCATTGGCGCGCGCGCTGATGAGGGCATTGTCCGCCGCGCGCGGCGCCGGGCTTGTGAGGCTGCTGTCCGCCGCCGGAGCGCTGGATACCGCCGACGCGCAATGGGCCGCGCGCTGGGACCGGCTGCATCCCCGCCGCGTCCGTTTCCTGGACGAAACCGCCGCAGCCGCCCCGGAGCTTAAGCGCGCCGGGCAGACCGGACGCTCCGGCTGTGTCTGCTTTATCGGCTGCCAGGCGAATTACCTGTATCCGAAAGAAGGCATGTCGGTGATACGGCTGGCGGACCGGTTTATCGGCCCCGTGCGGCTGCTTGGCGGGCTGTGCTGCGGCCTTAACTCGTATCTGTTCGGGGATATAGAGGACGCGCGCGCCGCCCTGCGCGCCGTTATAGCGCGTTACGAGGAGCTTTGCTCCGGCCAGCCGCTGCCGCTGGTTACGGACTGCGGCGAATGCTCCGCTTTTTTCAAACGGGCCGAGCAGTTGTTTTTGCAGGATCCGGCCTGGCGCCCGCGCGCGAAGGCTTTCGCCGGGGCCGTGCGGGATTCTCTGGAGATGGTGCCGGCGGAGCGCGGCGAATTCCTGCTTTCCGGCAGGGCGGACGCGGCTCTCATAAAAGCCAGAATTTCGCTGCACGAGAATGCCGCCTGCGCCCACTGGCAGTATTCGGCCTGCAAAGCCAGGCAGACGCTGGCGGCGGCCTTCGGCTCCAATTTCGTCCCGCTGGAAAACGCGGACGCGCCCTGCGGCGGCGAGTTCGGCGCGCCGCTTTTTTCCCCCGCCGCGGCAGACAGGCTGCTGCGCGCCAAAATTTCCGCCATAGCGGCGGCGCGGGCGGACATAGTGGCCTGCGGTTCACATTCGTCCGCGGCGCACATTGCCGCGGGGCTGAAAAAATACTATCCTCATGCCAAAGCCGTTCACTATGCCGTGCTTATTGACGAGGCCTGCGGTGGCTGACCCGGATGCGGAAAAAAAGCTGCGCCTGCTGATTAAATTCGGCGGGCTGATTTCGGCGGAAACCACAGTTGACGCGCTGCTGGAGATAATAGCGGACCAGATACGTCTAATCGCCGACGCGGACCGCTGCACCGTATTCCTGGCTGATATGGCGCGCAACGAACTGTGGTCCAAAGTCGCCCATGGCGGGCACAGGCGGGAAATCCGCGTGGCCATGGGCTCTGGCATAGCCGGCATCTGCGCCGTTACCGGCGAAACCATCAATGCAGGCGACGCCTATTCCGACCCCCGGTTTCTGCCCGATATAGATAAAACCACCGGCTACAAGACCCGCAATGTTCTGGCCGTGCCGCTTAAAAACAGCAAGGGCGAGCTGCTTGGTGTTTTTGAGGCGCTCAACAAAAAAAGCGGCGCGGGATTTACGCAGGGCGATATCGGGCTTTTGCAGCTTATGGGGACCTTGGCCGCCAACGCCATAGAAAACGCCAAGCTCTACGAGGATCTGCGCGCCACGCAGGAAGAAACCATTTACCGCCTGGCCGTAACCGCCGAGTACCGCGACCAGCAGGACACGGGGCGGCATTTACGGAACATAGGCCGGGTAACCTATCAGCTCGCGCTGGCGATGGGCCTGCAGCGCGAGGATGCCGAGGATATGCGCCGCGCCAGCGCGCTGCACGACATAGGCAAGGTCGCGCTGTGCGACGCGATACTGCTAAAGCCCGGCAAGCTCACCGCAGCCGAATTTGAGGAGATGAAAAAACACACCCTCTACGGCGCGAGAATACTTTCCAAGGCGGAAAGCCGGCTGCTGCGCATCGCCAGCCGGCTGGCCGCCGCCCATCACGAGAAATACGACGGCAGCGGTTATCCCGGCGGGCTAAAGGGCCGGGAAATCCCGCTGGAGGCGCGCATAGTGGCGGTGGCGGATGTTTTTGACGCGCTGTGCATGCCGCGCGTCTACAAGCCGGCCTGGGGCGCCAAACGCGCGTACGATTACATAATACGCCATGCGGGGCGGGCCTTTGACCCGGAAGTGGTGGAAGCCTTCCGGTCCATATTCCCCGAAATCAAAAAAATCTACGCCGACCAGCCGGAATAAGCCCGCCTTCCAAAGTTGGCGGCGAGAACCGGGACGGCGGATGGCGGGACAGCCTGTGCGGAAATTTTCTTGCATACCCACACGGCATGCGAGGAAAATCCCGCACAGGAATACCACGCTCCCCGCCGGCGAATTCCGCTGTCCAGCTGCGGGAAATGGGTTGCCTGAAACTTTCAGGTCAGGGAATGTTCTGCCGGTCGAAGTTGCGGTATTGCAGCACTTCCATGATGTGGGCTTTGGCGATTTCGGGCGCGCCTTCCAAATCGGCTATGGTGCGCGCCACTTTCAGGATTTTATCCAGGCTGCGGGCGGAGAGGCCGAAACGGTTCATCGCGGTCTCAAGCGTCGCGCTGCCGTCGGCGGGAACGGCGCAGAATTTCTTTATCTGGCTTACGCTCATGAAGCTGTTTGCGGTAGTGGCTGTTCCCGCAAAACGCCCGGCCTGAATTTTTCTGGCGCGGACCACGCGCGCGCGTATTTCCGACGAAGGCTCACCCTCGCTGGCCTGCGCCCAGTGGACGTATTTTACCGGCGCAAGCTGTATGTGCATGTCTATCCTGTCAATCAGCGGGCCGGAGAGCCGGCTGCGGTAGCGTTGAATTTGCAGCGGCGTGCAGGAGCAGGGCCTGTCGGGATGGCCGCAAAACCCGCACTGGCAGGGGTTGCTGGCAGCTATAAGCGTCAGCCTGGCGGGGTAGCAGACGGTCTCCTTGACGCGGGAGACTGTTACGCGGAAAGTCTCCAGCGGCTCGCGCAGCACTTCCAGAGTGGAGCGCGAAAATTCGGACAGCTCGTCCAGAAACAGCACCCCGTTGTGCGACAGCGACACCTCGCCGGGGCGCGGCGTTGTCCCGCCGCCCACAAGGGCGGCCTCGCTTATGGTGTGATGCGGGTCGCGGAAAGGGCGGCGGCGCATCAGGCTGCCGCCCCGCGTAAACCCGCAGACCGAATAGATTTTGGTGACTTCCAGCGCCTCGGTGTCGGTCATCGGCGGCAGTATGCCGGGGAAACGTTTTGCCAGCATGGACTTGCCGGAGCCGGGCGGCCCCATCATCAGCACGTTGTGTCCGCCCGCGGCGGCTATTTCCAGAGCGCGCTTTGCCAGCGGCTGGCCTTTCACCTCGCGGAAATCACCGTCGCCGCCGTCCGGCTGGGAGACGGCGCCGCATATCCCGCGCGCGCAGTCTTCCAGCGGGGCCTGCGCGGTTATGGCGGCGGCCAGCGTTTTAAGGTCCCGCGCGGCGCAGGCTTTCGCGCCGGAAACCGAAGCCTCCGCGCGGTTGGCGCGCGGCACCACCGCCGGGATATTGAGGTCTTTTGCCGCAAGCAGCATGGGCAGGATGCCGCTTACCGGGCGGATTTCCCCGTCCAGCGCCAGCTCGCCTATAAAAGCGGTACCGGACAGGGACTGCTCCGCGCCGTCCAGCTGGCCGCTGGCGGCCAGCACCCCCAGCGCTATCGGCAGGTCAAAATGCGTGCCGTTTTTTTTCAGTTCCGCCGGAGCGAGATTGACGGTTATTTTTTTAAGCGGGAAATCAAAACCGGAATTGCGGATGGCCGCCGCCACGCGGTCTTTGGATTCTTTTATTTCCGTGTCCGCCAGCCCTACTATGGAAAACGCGGGCAGCCCCGCCGCCGCGTCAACCTCTACCGAGACGGGAAACCCGTCTATCCCCTTTACTCCCAGCGAGCGGATTTTGGCGAACATCCGAAATCAGCGCGGGCCGGCTGCCGGCGCGGGTTTGGCGTCCTGCCGGGCGGGGGAATGGCTTTTCCTTCCGCCGGCAACCCACTGGTGGTAGGCGGCCTCGTCCTTTATAATCGGGTATTCGGGCAGCAGATGCAGGTTCAGGCGCAGCCGCTTGGCGCGGTCGGCAATCTCGTCGCAGACGCGGCGGCCCGGCCAGGGATAGCCTTCCAGAATGCTAAACAGCGGCTTGTTCATGCCAAGAAGATAAAGGTCGCCGTCCTTGTCGGCTCCGGCAACCATGTCTTTTTCCGCCAGGAGTGAAAAGCAGTTTTCTATAATATTGGCTGGCAGCGCGGGCGCGTTGACAGTGGCAAGCGCGACACGCTTTGCCCCCGCGTCAAAAGCCCAGCGCGCGGCGCAGGCGGCCTGTTCCGCCTCCGTGGCGCCTTTGAGCGAGAGAAACCCCGGGTCCTCCGGGTCCAGCCAGCGCAAATCCGGGTATTTGCCGATATTTTTATAAACGGCGGTGGGCTGTATTCCGTGCAACTTTTTTACAGCGGCGAAAAAATGCCGCGCCATGTCGGTATAGGCCGGGACGAGCTTGCTTTCGCCAAACCCCTCCGTCAGCCGGGGGGGCATTTCCTCCGCCATGGGGGCGTTGATAAAAACCAGAAGGCAATTTTCTTTCATGTCCCTAAATTATACCAAAATCTCAGAGGTCAAAAATGGCGAAGCGAGCAAATATTTATGTTTCGCTCAATAACAGGCAAGTATCCGCCGCGATAAGCCGCCGGGTCTGCGGTTTCAAGAAATTGCCGGAACCTTTGCAAATACATATTCGTTGAATACACAGGGATTGGCGGGATTTGTCCGCTCCGCCGCCAAATGGTAGAATTAAAAATCATTTCAGGAGAGCGCAATGTCTAATAAACCTGTGTGGCTGGTTACGGGCGGGGCGGGGTTCATAGGCTCCAATATCGCCGAGGAATTGGTGAAAATGGGCGCGCGGGTGCGCGTGCTGGATAATTTCTGCGCCGGGAAAAAAGGGAATATCGCCGCCTTCGCAGACAGGATAGAGCTTGTCAAAGGCGATATCCGCAGCGGTTCGGATTTGAGGAAATCGCTCAAAGGCGTTTCCTATGTGCTGCATCAGGCGGCTTTGCGCTCCGTCCCCAAATCCATGGACGCGCCGGAGCCTACCAACGAAAACAACGTGTCCGGCACGTTGAAGCTGCTTGCCGCCGCAAAAACCGCCGGGGTTAAACGGGTGGTGTACGCCTCCTCCAGCTCCGCCTACGGCGAGTGCAAGGTTTTCCCGCAGAAGGAGAATTTCGTTCCCGCGCCGGTGTCGCCTTACGCGGTAAGCAAGCTGGCGGCGGAATATTACTGCGTCATGTTCGCCAAAGCCTACGGGCTGGAAACCGTGTCGCTGCGCTATTTCAACGTGTTCGGCCCGCGGCAGGATCCCGCATCCAAATACTCGGCGGTTATTCCCAAATTCATGGCTTTGGCCAAAGCGGGCAAAACCGTGGAAGTCCACTGGGACGGCAAACAGTCGCGTGATTTCACTTATGTGGCCAATGTGGTGCAGGCCAATATCAGGGCCGCGCTTGCGCCGAAGGCGGCGGGCGGGGTTTACAATATCGGCTGCGGCAATTCCAAATCGCTGCTGGACCTGCTTGCGGCGATAGAACTGGCGCAGGGCCGCAAAATCGCCAGAAAATTCCTGCCCAAACGCGCCGGCGACGTGCGCAAGACTTTCGCCGACATCTCCGCCGCAAGGCGCGACCTGGGCTATAAACCGGTCGTCAACTTTGATGACGGAATCGCGAAAACATGGGAGTATTTCAAATGAAAATCGCTGTTACCGGCGGGCTGGGCTTTATAGGCTCTAATTTCGTGCGGCATGTGCTGGATAAACACACGGACTGGCATGTCCTCAACATAGATAAAAAAACATATGCCGGCAACCCGGATAATTTGCGCGATGTGTCCGGCAATCCGCGCTATAAATGGCTGCGCGCGGACATAGCCGATCTCAAAAAAATGCGCGCCGCGCTGGAGGGGATTGATGCGGTCGTCCATTTTGCGGCGGAGTCGCATGTGGACCGCTCCATACTGCATCCGGGCGATTTCATAAGGACCAATGTCGTCGGCACGCATTGCCTGCTGGAGGCGGCGCGCGCTTGCAATATCAAACGTTTCGTGCATGTCAGCACAGACGAGGTTTACGGCTCGGTGGAAGAAGGCCGCTCTGTGGAAACCGACCCGTTGCTGCCCAACAGCGCGTATTCCGCGTCCAAGGCATCGTCGGATTTGCTTGTCCGGGCTTATTTTGTCACATATAAACTGCCGGTGGTTACCACCCGCTGCACCAACAACTACGGCCCTTATCAATATCCCGAAAAGGCGCTGCCGCTGCTGATAACCAATGCCGGCGCGGACAAGCCCTTCCCGCTCTACGGCGACGGCAAGAACGTGCGCGAATGGATTTACGTGCAGGACCATGTGGAGGCGGTGGAGGCCGTGCTGCTAAAAGGCCGCGAGGGCGAAGTCTACAATATCGGCGGCGGCAAGCTGCTGTCCAATGTGGAAATCGTCAAGACCGTGCTGGACCTGATGGGCAAGCCGCATACCCTTATCCAGCCGGTTGCCGACCGTCCCGGCCACGACCGCCGCTACGCCCTTGACTGCGAAAAAATCGCGCGCGAGACCGGCTGGCGCCACCGCTTCAAATTCGAGGACGCCATAAAGCTCACCATAGACTGGTACGCGCAGAACCGCAAATGGTGGCTGAAGCTCAAAACCCGCGCCAAATACCGTAGCTATTACAAAAAGCAGTACGCGGGGAAGGCGAAGTAATATGCTGCCAACGCCGTCGTCCGTCGGCTGGATAGAGGTGGTCTGCGGCAGCATGTTCTCCGGCAAGACGCAGGAGCTTATACGGAGGCTGCGCCTTGCCACCATAGCGCGCCAGAAAGTGCAGGTTTTCAACTCCGCGTTGGACGTGCGCTACGGCAAGGACCATATAATCTCGCACGATATGGTCAAAGCGCCGTGCGAGCCGGTGCGCAGCTCCGCCGCGCTGCTCAAGGCGATGCGGCCCGACACCCAGGTGGTCGGCATAGACGAGATTCATTTTTTTGACGAGGGTATAGTGGACGCCTGCCAGAAACTCGCCGGAGAGGGCAAGCGCGTCATCGCCGCCGGGCTGGACCAGGATTATACCGGCAAGCCTTTTGAAAACACCGCAAAGCTAATGGCGGTGGCGGAATATGTCGCCAAGAATCTGGCGATTTGCATGGTATGCGGCAATCCCGCCAACCGCAGCCAGCGGGTAACGGGCGGGAAAAAGCGCATAGACGTCGGCGCGGCGGACAAATACGAAGCCCGCTGCCGCAAATGCTTCCGTGCGGAATGATTCGCCCGCAAGAATTTCAACGATGTCCAGAGAAGCATGTTTTTCGCTGCGGGATACGGCATAATGGAGCCGCAATATGGATAAAGAGCTTATTGCGAAGCTGAACAAAACGTTTGAAGAATCCGCCTGCGAACAAGACGGTGTCGAGTATTGGATGGCCAGGAATCTCCAGACACTTCTGGGCTATTCGGAGTGGCGCAACTTTTGCGAGGTGATAGACAAGGCGAAGATGGCATGCTTCAACTCGCGCCAGGATGTTGCCAACCATTTTGTTGAGGTCAACAAAATGGTCAGCATAGGTTCCGAAAGCGAGCGGGAAATAAAAGATGTCATGCTAACCCGGTATGCCTGCTATCTTATGGCGCAAAACGGGGATTCGCGCAAGGAACAAATTGCATTTGCTCAAAGTTATTTCGCGCTGCAGACCAGAAGGCAGGAATTGCTTGAGGAGCGGATTGCTTTGCAGGAGCGGCTCGTTGC
Source organism: Elusimicrobiales bacterium (assembly GCA_041651175.1). NCBI lineage: Bacteria > Pseudomonadati > Elusimicrobiota > Elusimicrobia > Elusimicrobiales > Elusimicrobiales bacterium. The sequence continues at coordinate 11,703 of JBAZJT010000014.1, forward strand.
CCGCAAAAAATTGGTTGAAACGGAAACCGAACTTTCAAAAACCATATACGAGCGCGGAGTGGACAGCCAGGGTTTCGGGCGCATTCGCAGCAAGGGGGGCCAGGCATTGTTTGGCGGAAAAAATACACAGGAAATGAAGCGCAAGCTCGGGGTGCCGGACAAGCGTCCGTTAGCCGATTTCCTGCCCACCATCACCATCAAAGCAAAAGATTTTGCCACGGAACTGACCAATTTCAACACCAAGAAGAAGAATTTGCACGGAGAGAATGCCATAACGCAAGAGCATGTTCAGAATAACAAAGATGTAAGAGCGGTTCTTGGAAAAAGCAGTATCGCGCCGGAACGGTTGCCGCCGGAGGAAGATATCCGGAAACTTGAGCGGCGCGTTAAATCAAGCAATCAAAAACTTATCGGGGACGCGAGGAAATTTCCGCGAAAGGATGCGTCCTAAAACGGATTCGGCACGTCTATAAAGACGGTTTTTACCGGGAATTTGGCGGCTATCACTTCTTTGAACGCAAGTATGCCCGCCTTCTCGGTGTTGTAATGCCCGCCGGAAATAAAATTCATTTTCGCCTCGCGGCAGTATTCGGGGACGGTTTCGCTGCGGTCGCCGCTGATGTATAAGTCGGCCCCGGCTTCATGCGCCTCCTCTATCATGGAGGACGCCCCGCCGCTGATGACGGCGATTGTGCGCGATTTTTCGGGCCCGCGGCTGATGACTGCGGGGCTGCCGCCTATGCGCCCGCTCAGGATTTCCGCCGCCTCGCCGGTTGAAAGCGGCCTGCGCAGCCGCCCGCAAAGCCCTATCAGATTTCCGTGATAATCGCCGAAAGGCTTTATATTGGCTGCGCCGAACCAGCTTATGATTTGCGCGTTGTTGCCGGTCTCCGGGTGCATGTCCAGCGGCAGGTGATAGGCGGCAAGGGACATGTCATGTTCCAGCAGGAGCCGGATTTTCCCTCCGAAAGTTCCGCGTATGGCGGCGGGCTTGCTCCATATCAGCCCGTGATGGACAAAAGCCATTTGCGCGCCCTCCGCCGCCGCCAGCCGCAGGAATTCATAAGAGGCCGAGACGCCGAACGCGATTTTTTTAACCCCGCGCGCGCCTTCAACCTGAAGCCCGTTCAGCGAAGCGTCCGGTATTTTGGCCGAGTGCAGATAAATGTCCGCGAATTTTACGATTGCGTCCCTGCCCGCCATAGTCCCTCCGTCAGCAAGCCTTCTTGCGAAAACCAGTGTATAAGTAATATCATTATCACAGACGAAACCGCAAGGAGGAGCCATGTCCGCCGCGACAAGAAAACCGCTTATAGCCGGAAACTGGAAAATGCACAACACCATAGACGAATCCGCCGCTTTGGCAAAAGCGCTGGCGGGAGGAGCGAGCGCGGACGCGCAGACTCTGGTCGCGCCCTCTTTCACCGCGCTCAATGCCGTCGCCCGGGCGGTTAAAGGGACCGGCATTCTGGTCGCCGCGCAGGACTGCTGTTGGGAGGACAAGGGCGCTTTCACCGGCGCGGTTTCCCCGGCGCAAATCAAAGACGCGGGGGCGACGCATGTCATAATCGGTCATTCGGAGCGCCGCGCCATTTTCGGCGATACGGACGGAATTGTCAACCGCAAAATCGCCGCCGCGCTGCGGCACGGGCTGGTTCCGGTCTTCTGCGTCGGAGAAACGTTGGAAGAGCGCGAATCGGGCAAAACAGAGAAAGTGCTGGAAACCCAGCTTGAAGGCGGGCTGAAAGGCTTTTCCGCCGCGCAGCTTTCGGAGCTGGTCATCGCCTACGAGCCGGTGTGGGCGATAGGCACCGGCAAAACAGCGACGCCGCAGCAGGCGCAGGACGCGCACCTGTTCATACGCGGGAAGGTTTCGGCGCTGCTGGGCGCGGATTTCGCGAAAAAGGTACGCATACTCTACGGCGGCTCCGTCAAGCCGGAGAACATAGACGAGCTTATGGACCGCCCCGACCTTGACGGCGCGCTTGTGGGCGGCGCCAGCCTCAAAGCCGACGGATTTTTGAGAATTATGAATTTCAGGAGGAAGCCATGACCGACAATGCAGCGTGCGTGGGTACCGTAGCGGCGGACAGGGGCTGCCTGTCAAAACCGATTCCGGCGGGGATTTCCAACCGCCATCTGCATCTGAGCAAAGAGCATTTCAAGACGCTCTACGGCGCGGATGCCGAGCCTACTCTTTACCGTCCCATCACCCAGCCCGGGTTTTACGCCTGCAACGAATGCTTCACGCTGGAAACCGAAAAGGGCAAATTTGAAAACGTGCGCATGATAGGCCCCTACCGCCCGCAGACGCAGATAGAAATCAGCATCTCGGACGCGATAAAGCTGGGCCTCAAGCCGCCGGTGCGCGATTCCGGCAAGCTGGAAAACACCCCCGGCCTCAAGATAACCGGCCCCAAGGGAAGCATTACCCTGCTTTCCGGCGTGATAATATCCAAGCGGCACATACATTTCTCTCCGGCGGACGCGCAGGAATTCGGCGTAAAAGACGGGCAGATAGTGTCCGTGCGCTGCGGACGCGGCGGGGAGCGGGAGCTTGTGTTCGGCCAGGTGCTGTGCCGGGTGAGCGACAAGTTCAAGCTGGAACTGCATGTGGACGTGGAGGAGGCCAACTCCGCCATGATTAAAAACGGGGACAGCATTTACATAGAACCGGCGCGCTGAAGCGCTTTGCCATGAAAGTCTGTCCTGAATGCCAGTATCAGAATCCCGACAACTGGCTTAAATGCGAGGTCTGCGGCAGGAGCGTGGCGGATGTTTCCGCCGCGCCGGAGCCGCAGGAGCGGGTTTCCTCCGCGCGGGTCCGGCCCGCATGGCGCGTTGCCGCTGCGCTGGCCGCGGTCGGCTGCGGCGTCTGGGGCTACCGCATTGCCGCGCGGCATTTTGCCGCAAAGCCGGTTCAGCCCGCGCCCCATGCCGCGCAGCAGCCGTCCGCGCAGGAAGAGGAGGCGCCGGAGGAGACTCCGGCCTATGGCGGCGACACCGTCGCGCTTTTACGCTCCATGTCATCACTTAAAATGCCGGGAGAGGAAGAGGCGGTTATGCTGATGCGCGCATTCTCCGACGATGTTCCGGCTGTGCGCGCCCAGGCCGCGGCCACGGCGGCGGAATGGGTGCTGTCGGGAGCAAGCTATATTCCCTCGCTGCCGGACAGGCTGCTTAAAGCGATGGCGGACCGGGATTTTCTGGTGCGCGCCCAGGCTGCGCGCGAATTGCACAGGCTGTTTTCCTCGCCCAAAGCCGCGGCGGCCTGCGGGCTGTCCGCCGCGATGCGCGACGCGAAGTTTTCCGCCCCGCTTTCCGGCGCGGTTGCGGCGGCGCTGTCGGACGGATATGAGGATGTCCGCGCCGCCGCCGCCGCGCTGGCGGGCGACACCGGCGGGGCGGAGCTTAAGGAAAAGCTGGCCGGGCTTGTGCGCTCGGAGCGGGATATACCGGTGGCCGCGCAGGCGGCGGGCTCCCTGGCGCGGCTGGGCGACGGGCGGGGGGTGAAGTATCTGCTTTCCCTGATGGCTTCCGGCGATGATGGCGCGCGCGAGTTGGCCGCCGGAATGCTTGCCGGCGCGGGCGACGCGCGGGCCGACGGCGCGCTGCGCAAGCTGGCCGGCGACGCCAGCACCGGCGTGCGCCGCGCCGCGCAACTGTCGCTGCAGCACCGCCGGCGCGAACCGGCTGTTATAAATTAGCCGGGATACGGAAATTCTGGACAGGAGGAGGACGGACATGACGCTTCCCGACGCCGCCGGCCTGGCCGGCATCATAGACCATACTCTGCTAAAGGCTTCTGCCACGCCGGCGGACATTGAAAAACTGGCCGCGGAGGCGCTGCAACACCGTTTCGCCTCCGTGTGCGTAAATCCCTGCCATGCCGCGTTGTGCGCGCGGCTGTTGAAAAATTCTCCGGTCAAAGTCTGTGTCGTTATAGGCTTTCCGCTTGGCGCCAACACTTCCGCCGTCAAGGCCGAGGAGGCGCGCTCCGCCGCCGCCGATGGCGCCGACGAGTTGGACATGGTGATTAACATCGGCGCGCTCAGGTCCGGCGGCGACGGGCTTGTCCAGTCCGATATAGAGGCGGTGCGCCGCGCCGTCCCTGGGAAAATTCTGAAAGTCATAATTGAAACCGCGTACCTGACCGATGCGGAAAAAACGCGCGCCTGCCTGCTGGCCAAACGCGCCGGCGCGGATTTCGTGAAAACCTCCACCGGATTTGCGCCTTCCGGCGCTACTGCGGCGGATATAGCGCTGATGCGCGCCGCCGTCGGGCCGGACATGGGGGTGAAAGCCTCCGGCGGGATAAAGGACGCGGCTTTTGCGCTGGCGCTGGTAAAAGCCGGGGCGACGCGCCTTGGCACCAGTTCCGGCGCGGCGATAGTTTCCGGCCGGGAGGGCGGCGCGTATTAGGTTTTCCTCGCGGCGATGATAACATACTGGGAGATACGTCCTGAGCCTTCCGTGCGCGACAGCCGCCGCCACGCGCTTTACATAGACGGCGACAAAGAAGATGTCGCTGCCATCCTTCTTAAACTCGGCAACCACTGCGGCCGGCCCCGCCGCGTGGCCGAGCCTTACACCTACCGCTTCTACATACATTCCGCCGACGCCGAACTGCTGGACAACGCCGCCGATATAATGGCCGCCGCCGCCGCCGAATCCCAGCGGCGCGCCAGGCGGGCCGCCTACTCCCGCCGCAGGCCGCTGCAAAATCCCGCGCCGGGATTCCGTCCGCCGCCCGCCGTGGTGCCGGAGGAGGCGCCGCCCGCCCCGGCGCAGGAGGAAAACCCGCCGGACGCTCCGGCATTTGCCGGGCCGGACCCTACGGCATTTATGAGCAAGACGGACGGCGGGATTGAGTCTCCGGCGCAGGCCGCGCAGCCGGAAGGCGCCGCCGCACCGCCGCAAAATTCCGTAGAAGAGGAAAAGCCGCCTCTGGATATGGAGGTGTTCATGCAGGCGGGCGCCATAACGTCGTTTCCGGGAACCGTCAGCGAGGGCGGCGTTATCCAGCTTGAAGAGCCGTCCGCGGAGGGGCAGGCCGGGCCGGACGGCGCGGATGTTTTCGTCCGCCGGGCCGCGAATGAAACCTGGACCGCGCCCAGTTTCTCCGGACTGGGCCCGCCGGAACAGCCCCGGCCCATGCAGGAAGCGCAGCAGCCGTTTCCCGGCGCGGAGCCGGGCGCGGAGCCTTTTGTGATTTCGCCCCGGGACACCGAGCGGCAGGCGTTTGAAATATTCGGCAGCGTTCAGGAGGATGCGGCGCGCGCCGAAGAGGAGATAATCCCTCCCCGCCCGTGGTCGCTGGAAATGCCTGTCAACCCCCTCTACACCTTTGACACGCTGGTGGTGGGGGCCAACCGCTTTGCGCATGCGGCGGCAAATTCCGTGGTTGAAAATCCCGGGGGCATGTACAACCCTCTTGTCATTTTCGGGCCCGCTGGCAGCGGCAAAACCCATTTCATAAACGCGGTGGCTTATGCGCTTTTACCGGTGCTGGGGCAGGAGGCGCTGTTTTTCACCGACGGCGCGCGCTTTTCCCGCGGGATGGAGCAGCTTGCCTCCGGCGGAGCGGACGAGCTTAAGAACCTGGCGGAACGGACAAGGGCGGTGTTTATAGACGATATAGACCTTATGTCCGTTTCTGACGCCAACAGGGTGTCTGCGGCGCAGTGGCTGGATTCCGCCGTTAAGGGGGGAAAGCAGATAGTGGTCGCTTCCAGCCTGCCGCCGGAGCAGCTCGTGGCGCTGGAGGAAAATCTGGGTTTCAAGTTCGATACCGGCTGGTCGGCGGAATTAAAGTGCCCGTCCGGAAAATTTTACGGCGCGATAGTCTCAAAAATGATGGAAAGCAGCGGCATCGCCCTGTCGGACGAAAGCGTGTTCAGGCTTTTCGGCAAGTCGCAGATGCCGCTTGATGCCGTAAGGCGCATAATAGCCGATGCGCTGAAACTTGAAAAACTGTCCGCCGCCGCAGGCGGCGCGGCCGTGCAGCGCGCCGATGCGTTTGACATGCTTCTGGCTGCGGACGGCGGCGGGGACAAGTCGTTGCCGGACGTGCCGGAGCTTCAGCGCGCCGCGGATTCTGATTTTTCAGGGCGCGAATGGGGCCGCTGGGCGTTTCTGTGCCAGACCGGAGATTTGCGGTATGTGCGCTGGGCGGCGCTTTCGCTGACCGAGCGTGCCCGCGAAATGAAGCTGGAAGGCGGTTTCGAAATCACCCTTGCCCGGGAATACGATTATGCCCGCATGGCCGACGCCGCCTATGATTTGGCCGAAGCCTGCCGCGGCGCCCGCGTGAAATCCGCAGTGATTCTGCTGCCCGCGGACGGGAAAAAGGCCGCGCGCGACGAATTCGCCAGGCTGGTGCGCCATATTCTGGAAGCTGCGGGAACGTTCTGCGCCACGCTTGAGATGGAGCAGTTGAAATCGCCGTCCGCATACTCGCGTATACTGCTGGATTTGATTTGACGCCGCCCTTATTGACTCCTGCGCAAGTAATGTCCCGTGCGGTTGACCGCAGTCGCGTTTGAGGCAAGCATCATGCGCGCGTCGATGTCCGTATGCAGGCGCATGGCGGCGCCGCATCACCCGCGAATGCGGACGTATGGGGCACTGCTTATGTCCGGCTCAATAAGTTTGTATACTGTGTTCGCGCGCGAAGGGGTATGCGACTGCGCGCGCGGCTGCTGCCGCAGGTGCGGACACTAATGGAGATGTTTTTGGTTTTTTTGAGGATTATGAGGATAATACCGGTTCTGGCGGTTTTTTGCGGACTGCTGCTGCCTGCGGCGGACTGCTCCGCGCAGTCCGGCGCGGGCAGGTCCGGCGGAAGCCAGGCGGTGGAGGACCAGTCTCGCCGGATATGGCATGCCATGAAAATGTACCGCAACGGCGATTATCAGAAGGCAATGGATTTGTTCATGGATGTGCTGGTAAACGGTTCCCCGTCCGAGCGTGCCATAGCCAACGAGTATGTCAACAAGATAAGCCAGAAGCTTGAGGTTGACAACTGGGAAACCGATAACGTTTACACCGAAGACGAAGAAGAGCAGGAAACTGCCGACGGCCAGGCAGCGGAGCCGTCGCTTAAAAAAGAGCTTTCAAAAATGGGCGGCGTCGTTATTTCCGGAGTGAAATCAGTCTATTACAGGCTTAAGACAGGCAAGCCCGCGCCGGAACAGCCGCCTGCGCGGGTGGAAGCCGCCGCCGCGACCGCCGCCTCCGGCCCGGCTGGGGAGCGCGCGCGCCAGGTGGACCAGAAAATAAGCGCGATGCGGGGTTTTATCTCGGGGATTCTTTCCAAAACCAAAGGCGTGCGCGTGTTTATGGACGGTGACAGAGTGGAAGCCCTGATGCTTGATCCTGCCGTGCTGTTTTCCAAAAGTCTGAAGTTCCGGCAGCCCGCGGCGGGTAAAATCCTGTCGGCGGTGGCGGGTCTGATGTACACCAACGGCAACGTCTGCTTTGTGATAACGCCGCAGGGATTCACCTCCGCGGGGGCCAGAATGCTGGATATGCGCCGGGCTATGGCGGTCAACTCGTATCTGATGCACAAGGGTATTTCGGCTGCGCGCTTGTTTGTCAATCTGGGGCTTTCGTCGCAGGAGCCGCTGCCCCACAACTTCAAGGACATACAGGGCATAGGCATAACTTTTGATTATGCCCGCCAGCCGCTGCTTAGCCAGAGCGACGGCTCCGGGCGGCTGCCGCCGCGGACAACCCTGGGCGTTTTCCCGTCGTCAATATCCACCGACAGGATGCAGGGGGCTATAGTGGAGTTCGCCGCCATAGAGACTTCGGCCCGCGTTGACTACTGGCGCCTTCAGATTTTCCGCGCCGAAAGCGACGGCTCCCTGTCGGTCATGCAGGAGACATCCGGGCAGGACGCCGCGTATCATCAGATATTCTGGAACGCGCGCAAAGGTTTTTCCGGCGCGGCGTCGCCGCCGGGGAAATACCTTTGCGTGTTCACGGCTTCGGACAGCGCGGGCCGCGAGCAGATAGCGCGCCGCGTCATAAACGTCACCGGCATGGCGCAGGCGGGCAAGGGCCGCTTGCTCAAAAAAGGAGCGGCGGGCGGCGGACAGGGCATAGGCGTCGTCATCCGAAAAGGCAAGGCTGCGGCCAAACGCAAGGCGGCCGCGCACAAAAAAACCAAAAAACGCGCGCCGCGGAGCGGCCGCGAGGTTTCGGATGAAAACGGCTTTGTTGCCATGAGCGGCAGAAAGGCGTATACTATCCGTTACGGTGCCGGCACAGCGGATATTTCGGACGCGGCCAAGCCGCAGGTCGCCAAGCTTGCGGACATGATGGTTTCCAGACCGGACGACAAGGTTATCATATCCGCCCGCGCGTCTTCGTCCGAACCGGATGCGGCGTTCCTTGCGGAGAAGCGGGCCAAGGCGCTTGTGGAAATGCTGGTCAACGAATACGGGGTGGATACTTCCATGATGGATACCAAGACGGAGGTCAGCGCGCAGGCGGAGCCGGTCTGCGTTGTTGTGTTTGGAGAATAGCGCATATGTCCATGCTTGACAATATGATGGGAAAACGCGCGGTTACCCTGACCTCGTGCCTGGGTATGTATCTCACCATGGAGGAAATCGGGCTGGTTGAAACGCAACTGGGAGGCGGCGCCGTCAAGATAGGCCGCTATGTCAGAATCGCCCTGCCTCCGCCCAAGAAAAGCGACGGGGACGCCCGTGCCTCTGCCATGAACGCGGATTTCATAACCAAGGAGGCCAACTGGCTGCCGCATCTGGAAAAGGCCATAAAGCAGGTTGACCTGGACACCCGCAAAGTGATGCTGGCGCTTTCTCCCCAGTTCGCGGTGTTCCGCTATTTCCTGATGCCGATGGTGGAGCGGCGGTTCTGGAAACAGTCGATTCCGCTTGAGGCGAAAAAATACGTTCCCTTCCCGTTTGAAACCTCCATTTACGATTTTCAGGTGCACATGCACGACCTGCCGGACGGAAGGGGCAGGATGATGGGCGTTATTTTCGCTCTGACCAGCGCCAAAATAGTGGAATCCCTGGTGGAAGGCGTCAAAAAAGCCGGGTTGGAACCGGTGGGCGTGGAAGTATCGGCCATGTCGGCCGGCAGGCTGCTGGGCCATGCCTGCGGCGGCACCACCGCGCCCAGGATATACGCGCATTTTGATGCCAGTTCCGCCTACATGCTGCTTTACAACAATGGCGTGCCGCTGCTGTTCCGCGAGGTCAATTTCGGCGACACCATGGGCACCAAACGGCGCCGGCTGGACGTCAAGGGCCCGCTTGATTTCGTGCATAAGCAGTTCGGCGAGCAGATTTTCAAGGAGCTTTACCTCAGCGGAGAAAATCTGGATGTGTGGAAATCCTCCGTGCTGGAGGATGCCAAGCTGCCGCTGAAGATGTGGGACCCGAAGGCCGCCTTCAAGCTGCGCGACGGGAACTGGGGCATGTATTCCGCCATAGGCGCCGGGATACGCCACATGACAGGCGAGGCGGGGGTGGACCTTCTCCACACCACCAGCGCTGCAGTGGATGAGGCGCGCGTCAGTCTTACGGTATGGGCTGTTGCCATAGGCATGGTGGTGATTTCCGGGCTTATGGCGTTCAGCGCCCAGGCCAGGTTTTTCATGGCCACCATGGAACTAAGCAGGCTGCGCGCTTCCATAAGCGAGGTGCCGGAATTCTCCGGCCTGACTTCCGACGGGATTCAGCAGGCGGTGGACAGCATCAGGGCATACTCCGGCAAGCTGCAGGCGCTCGGCGGCAATCCTGATTATTACGCTCCCAAACTGGTTGCCGTGCTTGATTCCGTGCCGGACAAGGTGTGGGTTTCGGACGTCGGGTACTCCGGCGTGCTGCCGTCCGCCGGCTCGCGCGGGGAAAGCGAATTGTCCATAACCGGAAAGGTGCGTTCCGGCTCGGCCCAGAACGATGTGGCCATAGTGCAAACTTTCATTGACACCCTCAAGGCCAATCCGGAAATTCAGAAGGCATTCATCGCGCCCGGAGGACAGTGCCTGAAAGATTTTGTCACTTCCCGCTCGCAGGACCGCTCCGCCCAGGATTCGGCTGCGGACACCAATTTCTCCATCAAATGCAAGGTGCAGCCGGGAGGAGGTTTCTGATGGCACAGAAACTGGAGGATGTGCTTCGCGGGCATCTGGACTATACGCGAGAGTCCTTGTCCCTTGTCCAGTCCAAATTCCGCGAGCAGGGGTGGAAATACTTCAAAGTTCCTCTTGCCGTGGGGTTGGGCGGCTCCCTGTTTTTTTATTCCGCGCTTTACAAGCCGCTTTCATCTTCCACAAACAACAAACGTTCCCAGATAGACGCCATGAAGGCGCAGGCGCAGTTCGCCACCGATTACGACACATACAAAAGCCAGATGCTGAACGCGCAGCGGCGTTTTCCCACCCAGAAAGAGCGGACGGAGTGGCTGGGCAACCTGATAACCATGTCCTGCACTTCGGAAAACGTGGTGCCCGGCCAGGTGAGCGTGCCGACCGAAAGCGGGGACGGCGATATTTCAGTGATATCGCTTCAGTTCAATTTCGTGTCTGAACTGCCGCGCATAGGCAGGATTCTGGCCAGGATAGAAAGCAGCGACCGTTTTGTGAAGCTGGAAAGGGTGGCGCTGCACAAGACTAGCGACAAGTCCAATCTGATATCCGCGGAAGTGCGGATATCCACGGTGTCGCCTAAACGCAATACCGGCATTGCAGGTGGGTAAGCATATGATTAGCCGCTTCTGTGTTCATGCGCGCAAAGCCGTTGTCCTGTGTGTTGCGGCGGGGATTGCCGCGCCATGCCTGGCGCAGGCAACGCCCTCCGCTGCCGCGCAGAACGGGAATTCCGCAGCGCAGACTGCCGCGCCGGTTGCCGCGGCGGAAGTGTCGTCGGCGACGGCGGTGGAGGTCTCTGAACAGAAAGTGGTGTTCAATCCTAAATCCGGCAGAAATCCGTTTTTGTCTCCGGAAGACATCGCCGCGCTGGAAGCGGAAAAGATGGCGACCCGCCAGCAGGTGGCTGCCGCGCAGGCGGCCAAGACCGGATCAATAGTCAGGCGGGGGTCCAATATTTTAATTCAGGGCATAATTGGTAAAATGGCGATAGTGAACAACCAGTCGGTATCCGCGGGAGGGTATGTGGGAGATGTGAAGGTTATCAGCGTCGGCGCCAATTCCGTGACTTTTGAGGAGAACGGAATGCGGTTCACAAAAGCGTTTCAGGAGTTGAGAAGAAGATAGCGCGGAATGATGTTTGGCCGCGCGGAAGCCGCTTATCGGGAGCTGGATTTATGAATATGAACAAGATCAGGCCGTATGTCGCGCTTGCGCTTGCGGCGGTGCAGATGCTGCTGCCGGTTTCCGGCGCGCTGGCACAGGATATTCCCCAGCCGGATGCGGGCGGCGGCGCCCCGCCCGCGCAGGACGCCGCAGCCGCTCCCGCGCCGGATGCGGGCGGCGGCGATTTCACAATGCCTACGGCCAATCCGCCGGGAACCCCTCTTGACGCTTCCGGCGGGTCGCCTCAGCCTTTGTACGAGGAGACCGAGCGCGTGGAGCCGATGGAGAAAAAAATCATGGTCCGGCTGCGCGGGGCGCCGCTGTCGGCGTTTTTGGAGACCGTGTCCGCCCAGTCCGGCATCAATTTCGTGGTTTCGGACAAGGTGGCCCAGGATGTCACAATATCGGCTTTTCTTCCCAAGGTAACCGCGCGCGAGGCGCTTCAGATACTGCTGCGCATGCACGGCCTGACATACGAGCGCGTGGGCAAGAGCCATACCTATGTTATATTGAAGCGTTCCGCCAGAGCAAGAAACGTGGTGACAAAAATATACACACTCAGCTTCATCTCCCTGCTGGCGGGGGAAACGTCGCAGCAGGAAATGTCGGCTATAACTTCAGCTGATGTGTCCTTCACCGGAGGGTTCAGCGGCGGGGGCGGCGGGGGCGCCGGCGGCGGCCAGAGCGGAGGCGGAGGCGGAGGCCAGGGCGGCGCGGGCGCCAGCGAAGGCGTTGCCATCATCAATGTGCTGCGCAGCGTGATGAGCAGAACCGGTACCATCGCCAGCGAGCCGCGCACGAACAGTCTTATTGTCACCGACGATGCGGACCGCTTCCCGCAGATAGAGCAGGTGCTTTCCGAACTGGACAAAAAAGCTCCCCAGGTGCTTATAGAAGCTAAAATCATGGAAATAAACAGCACCCGCCTCAACGAGATGGGCATAGAATGGGGCGGCTCGCGCGGCGAGCTGGCCTATTTCCAGGGTCCCACCCGGCTTACCGATTATTTCCTGCGTCCCGGATTTTTCAGCGGCGACCAGTGGAAGTATATGTTCCCGGACCCCAGTTCCATTGTCACCTCCGGCGGCGGCAGCGGCGGCGGTTCGGGCGGCTCAGGCGCCTCAATGGGTCCCGGCGGCATAACCTATGGCACCTTCAGCCTCAGCCAGCTTACGGCGATGCTGCGGCTGCTGGTCTCGCGCAGCGACGCGCGGTATTTAAGCCATCCCAAGGTGGTTACGTTAAACAACAAGATGGCTCTCATCAATATAAGCCAGGATGCGGCGGTCAGCGTAACCAGCACGGTTACTCAGACCACCACCACCGGAACCCTGGAGCGCAGACGGGTGGGCGTTACGTTGCGCGTTACCCCCCAGGTCAACAAGGACGGCTACATCACCCTGTTCATACAGCCGTCCTATTCGGATATTCAGGCTTCCGCCGTGACCAACAACGGACAAACGGTCTATGACCCGGTAAGCCGCGGCGCCTCCACCATGATGCGCGTCAAGAACGGTTCCACGGTGGTGCTGGGCGGCCTGCTTTCGTCCACCGACAACAAGCTTGTGCGCAAGGTCCCGTTGCTTGGATATATTCCGCTTATCGGCTGGCTGTTCACCAGCGTAAGCCAGACGCGCAAGAATTCGGATCTGGTGCTGTTTGTGACCCCGACCATACTGGTTGACTGATGCCACACAAAAAACTGGGCGAAATACTGATGGCGCAGGGGGCGCTGGACGAGCAGAAGCTCAACCAGGCGCTGCATTTCCAGGTTCAGAACAAGTGCCTGATAGGCGAGGCCATAATCAAGCTCGGCTACGCCAGCGAGGAAGTGGTGTACATGGCCCTCTCCAAGCAGTTGGGCATTCCCTACGCCTCGCGCGAAAACCGCATTCTGAGCCCGGAGAGGAATCAGGGCATTGAAAAACTGGTGGGCGAGAAATTCGCGCGCGAGCATTTCGCCATCCCGCTGTTCGTGGAGGGTGATTCTCTGGCGGTGGCGATGGCGGACCCTGCCAACGTGCTTACCATGGACAACCTGCGGCTGATGACCAATATGGAAATTCAGCCGTTTATCGCCACCAAATCCCAGATACTGCGCGTTATAGACAATTTCTACCAGGGGGCCGACCTGATAGACCAGGCCATGTCGGTGGACACCGAGGGCAAGAACGTCGCCAGCGAGGCGGACCTTGCCGTTGAAGACCATCTGGACCTGGACAAAATGATATCCGGCGAGAGCAAGGGCGCCCAGTCCATACGGGTGGTCAACGCCATACTCAAGCAGGCCATAAGCGAGCGCACCTCCGACATTCATCTGGAGATTTTTGACGAGCGCGTCAGTCTCCGTTTCCGCATAGACGGCATTCTGCACGAGCGCAGCTCCCCGCCCAAGGAGCTGGTGTCCGCGCTTATCTCGCGCATAAAAATCCTTTCAAAACTGGACATTGCGGAACGGCGGCTTCCGCAGGACGGGCATTTCAGCATCCACTACCAGAACCGCACCATAGAAGTCCGCGTTTCTGTGTGTCCGACGGTGTTCGGCGAAAAGCTGGTGCTGCGCATACTGGACAAGGGCACCGTGGAATTGAATCTGGATCTGCTGGGTTTTGAACAGCGCCAGCGCGAGGACTTCCTGCGCGCGGCGGACTATCCGCATGGCCTGATATTTCTTACCGGCCCCACCGGCTCCGGCAAGACCACCACGCTCAACGCGGTGCTAAACACCATAAAGACGCCGTCTTACAATTTCATGACGCTGGAAGACCCGGTGGAATACAAGCTTTCCGGCATAAGCCAGGTGCAGGTGCGCCCGCAGATAGGCCTTACTTTCGCGGACGGGCTGCGCTCTTTCCTGCGCCAGGATCCGGACATCATACTGGTCGGAGAGGTGCGCGACAAGGAAACGGCGGAAGCCTGTCTGCGCGCCGCGCTGACCGGCCATCTGGTGTTTTCCACGCTGCACACCAACGACGCCACCGGCGCCGTGCCCCGGCTTATTGACATGGGCATGGAGCCGTTCCTGCTTTCCAGCTCGCTTGCTCTTGTTGCGGCCCAGCGTCTGGTGAGAATGCTCTGCCCGCATTGCAAGGCGCCCACCACGGTTGACCAGAAAGTGCTGGACCAGATGCTCAAGGAAGGCCATTTCCCGCCGGAGACGGACAGGTCTCGCTGGGTGTTTTTCAAAGCGCGTGGCTGCGACAAATGCTCGCACACCGGATATATCGGGCGAAAGGCGCTCTACGAGGTGTTTCTGATTAACGACGAAATGAGGCGCATCATCTACAAAACGCAGGATGTTTCCGAATTGCGTGTGGCCGTGAAAAAAACCGGCGCGTGGAACATGCGCGCCAGCGGATGGAAAAAAGTGGTGGCGGGTCTTACCACGCCGGAAGAAGTAATGTCGGTTACCTTATCGGAGGAATAACAGCATGCCGAAATTCGCATATACCGTGCAGGACAGCCAGGGCAACGCATCCACCGGCGTCATAGAGGCCCAGGATGAGGACCAGGCTGTAATAGCCCTTCAGAACAAAGGGCTGTTCATCCTCTCCATCCAGTCGGAGTCGGATTCAAAGAGTATGCCGGTGTTCAGGAAGCTCAAAGGCTCCGGCAGCATTTCCGGCCAGGACCTGGCGTTTTTCAGCGAGCAGCTGGCGACGCTGCTGGCCGGCGGCGTGCCGCTTGTGCGCGGCCTGGCGCTGCTGAGCGAGCATGGCGAGAACAAGGCGCTGACCGCCGTGGTCTCCGACATAGCCAAGGAGGTTTCCGCCGGCGGCGCGCTCTACAAGGCGCTGGAAAAACACCCGAAGGTGTTTGACTCCATCTGGATCTCGCTGGTGCAGGCCGGCGAAATGGGCGGCCAATTGCCCGGAGTGCTGCGGCAGATATCCAACTACGTCCAGTCGCAGGAAATGATAAAGTCCAAGATTATCACGGCCATCGCCTATCCGGCGGTGCTGTTCACGATGTCCATGGGTGTGCTGGCGTACTTTGTCATATACATCGTGCCTGTCTTCACCCAGATATTCACGGACTTCAACCTGACGCTGCCCCCGCTTACGCGCACCATCGTCTGGGTGTCATATGTGGCGACGCATTACATGGTGGCCATTATCGTCATAGTCGTTGGTATTGTGCTGGCCATCCGCTCGTATCTGTCCACCGAGGTGGGCAAGCTCACCTGGCATCAGGCGCAGTTGAAGCTGCCCGTCGTGGGCGTGTTCATACGCAACATACTGATGGAGCGGCTGCTGACCACCATGTCAACGCTTATAAAGAGCGGTGTCAGCATATTAAACACCATCACCGTGCTTGAGGGCGCTTTCGGCAACAGCCTTGTAATCAGGAACGCGCTCAAGGCCGTCAAAAACGACATAGCCGCCGGCAAGTCCATATCCGCCTCGTTCAAGAACACGGGCATATTCCCCGGCCTGGTTACGGAAATGATGTGGATGGGCGAGGAATCGGGCAAGCTGCCGGACATCATCAACACCCTGTCCAAGTTCTATACCGAGCAGATCAACCAGTTCATAGCGCGCTTCTCCTCGCTGATAGACCCGATACTGGTGGTGTTCATCGGCGGAATCATAGGCGTCATAGTGATTTCCATATTCATGCCTATATTCCAGCTGTCGCAAATCGGCTCCGGCGGGCACAACTAGGAAACGGCATAATGAAAAAAGGATTCACCCTTATTGAAGTTATAGTGGTGGTGCTGATAATAGCGGTATTATCCGCTCTTGCGGCCACCCAGTTGTTCAGGGCGGTGGAAAGCTCCCGCATGAGCGACGCCGTCGCGCTTGTCAGCGCGGTTTCCGGAGCCAGGAAAATGGCCAGGCTGGATTATATCGGCGGCACCCTGCCTTCCGGCAAGCTGGCAAGCCTGACCGCAGTTAAGTCGTGCAGCGGCAGCTGGAACAGCATAGACGACTATACCAACTGCAAATACCTGTCGCCGCACGACTGGAACAGCCTCCTCTACTCCTATTATATGTGCAATGATGCCACCGGGGCGGGAGGGGGCTGCTGCGCAGCCAATGTCGTGGCCTGCGCGCAGCGCAAAACTACGTCGGAGGATTCCAAGCACGGCACCTCCGGCGATTTCGCCACATGGCGTGTCCAGCTTATGAGCAACGGGAAGTGCGTTACCAGCTGCAAAGGCAACTGCTCGTATGCGCCGCCGGACTGCCCGTCCATGTAACGCGGAAAGCGGACGGTTTCACAGCGGCGGCGCCGACGGCGCCGCCGCTGTTTTGGTTCTCCTGAAATAATACAGCGCGAAACCGCAGACCGCCCAGGCTATTTCCCTTATGTGGCGCACTATGCCGAATGCCAGCCCGTCCGAGGGCGGGTATCCCAGCGCGGCGAAGATGGCGGTTTTGGTGGCTTCCTGCGTGCCGGCTTTGCCCGGCACGGCGAAAAAAATCCCGTCCAGCAGCACTGCCAGCATTTCTATCAGAATCGCCGTTTTGACGGTAACCGCCATTCCCAGAAACCTGCATATCCAGTACGCTTCAAACGCGCCCCAGAGATAGGCCGCCGCGAAAAATCCTGCGGACAGCATAAATCTCGCCGGATACAGGCGCAGAAAGCTCATTATGGTCGCGTCCACGTCTTTGAGCTTTGCCCATATCCCGGCTGTCCCTCCGCTGGTTTGCGGCTGCGCTTTGCCGCCAGCCCTGGCTTCAAGGAAAACTATGAAAACGATGATGGCGCCGATTAGCCAGCCGCCGTTTCTCAATTGCGGTCCCAGCGCGCGCAGGCCCGCATGGGAGTGCGCCGCCAATGCCAGCCCGGCCGCCGACACCGCGGCCATCGCCAGTGTCTGCGTGATTTTAGCCAGCGCTACCGACGAAAGCCGCTGCTCCAGAGGGTGATCCGCCCCCATAAGCGCGGCCCTGGCCCACTCCCCTGCCAGAGTCGCCGACGGGGTCAGGTAATTCACGCCGTCGCCGGCTATGCGCATCATCAGTATGTCGCGGAATTTTATTTTGGCGGACATTCCCGGCGTTATGGCCAGTTTCCAGCCCAGCGCGTTAAGAATATGCGCCACAATCTCCTGCCCGAATATAAGCGCAAATCCCGGCCCCACCGCCGCCGCAGATGCCAGCGCGGCGGCGGCGTCCATTTTGGCCAGCAGTGCGGCAAGCATGAACAGTCCGGCGGCCAGCATGGCGGCTTCAATTTTTGTCATTCGGAATACGATTCTATTTTTTTTTGAGGCGGCAGCGAAAGCCTCGGCGGGACAACCTGGATAGCGGAATCCAGCGGCGGATGGCCGCATGCGCCATCGGTCTTCCCGGTTCCCGCTGTCAGCTGCAATTTCATGGCCTGAAAACGCCGCGCCCGCTGTATTGCGGCGGGCGCGGCGTCTGGATGGGAGGCTGCTATTCAACCGGCGGCAGAAGTTCTTTTATGAATCCGTGCCCGGCGGGGTCTTTTTCCGTGAATAGAAGCGGAGTCTGGCTTACAATGCCCGCGCTCTTGAGCCATTTGGTGGCATGTTTAGGCATGATAAGCCCGATCGGATAGCGGAAACCGATTCCGGTGGCCAGCATGTCCATCGGATTGGTGGTGCAGTTGTTGGTTATCGTGTTGTAATACTCGCTGTCGCGGTTCTGGACGGCGCGGTCCAGCGCCACTTTAAGGACGGCTTTTTTCTTGTCCAGAGATGCGTTCACTGAAAACATTTCTATCCTGGCCACTTCTCCGGGGAAGGTGTCCTGTATGTAGTTTTCCATGGAATAGAGCAGCCAGAGTATCTTGAATGCGCCGAAGGCGCCGGCAGTGGCGGAATAATCCTGGTCCCAGCGGAGCTTGGCCTCCACGCTGACGACCAGCGTGTCGCTGTTGTATGCGCCGCTTCCCTGCTTGACAAAGCCGCCGGGCTTGAATTTGAACACCAGGAAGGAGTGGCCCACTCCGCTGCCCTTGTCTACGTCTATGCCCCAGTAAGCCTCCTTCAGCATGTCGGGGTTTATGCTGGCGGTGTAGCAGGCGTTTTTGCCGTCGCCCAGCGTTATCCATTTGACATGAGCTATCGTAATCCCTTTCGGACCGGAAGATACCAGTTCCGGCGGGGACTTGTATCCGTTTGTGATTTCCTGGCCGGATTCTTTTACATGCGCGGGCTCGGAAGCCTGCGGTGCGGGAACAGCCATGCCGACAGCCGTTTTCGGGCCGAGTTGAAGCTCCTCAAACTGGTGCCCCCAGCCTGCTGGCGGCAAAAACAGCGCCGCGATTGCAATCAGCTTCGATACTGTGGTCATGGTCTGCCTCCTTTAATTACTGCGGTTTTACAAGCCCGCCGCCCTGATTAGTAAATTGTCTCAATAATCGCGGCAGGCCGCATGGGCCGTAGGGCCTATTTCATATAATATCGGCATGAAAACCATAATCCTGATGACGATTTTGCTGTCGCCGCTATGCCGCGCGGAGGAGCCGCGCAGCTTCCATATGCTGCCCACCGGCAACGGCCACGGTTTCCATATTTACGACGAGGCCGCCGGCAGGCTGGCGGCTTTCATGGACCATCCGTACCGCTATCTGCGCGCGCCCAAAGACCTTACCGTTGACGGCCCCGAAAGCCGCAATATCCTGGAGGATTTGACGCTGGGCGCTGATGACGGCGGCTTGTTTTCCGGCTGGGAGCGGGAGGCTGTTGAATACTCCGGGCAGAGCAATATTATAAGGACCGCGCTCCGTTCCGGGCAGAAGCGGGCGGAGGCTTACTATTTTTCGCCCTTCGGGTTGGAAATGAACGCGCTGCTTGCGCTGGCGCATGTTCCCTCCGGCGGCGGAACGGCCCGGCTGAAATTCAGCCTCGGGGCCAATGCCGCCAGCCCGGATGTGATGCACAGGACCCTTAAGGTGGAGCGCATCGCCGGAGAGCGCATCCAGAAAATTCCCGGCGCCTGGGTTCAGACGGGCAACGGAAAAGGCGCGGTGGTTTTTATCCCGGTCGGCGGGGATGGAACGTTGTCCTGCGCGGCTGCCGGGGAGGGGACGCCCCCCGCCGTCATTGAGGGCGAAACCGTCTGCTCCGGCGGCGTCGTGTCCGCGGAAATGCGCCTGCCCGCAAAAGACGGCTGGTTCGGGCTGCTGGCCGCTTATGTGGAGGAGCCTGCCCAAGCCCCCGCCGCGGTTGAAACCGCGCGCCGCTGGCTGGCTGGCCGCGCGCCGCAGGACATACTAAAGGATTCGCTGTCCGAATGGGAGGCCTGGCGCAAGCCCGCGCTGGCCCGGCTGCGAGGCGAAGACGAAACAAAAACCTGGCGGCAGAGCGAGGCCGTCCTGCGTATGGCCCAGGTGCGCGAGCCCAATATCCGCAAAGAGGGCGCGCTGCGCGTCAACAACGGCATGATACTGGCCAGCCTGCCCCCCGGCTGCTGGGCCACCGGCTGGGTGCGCGATGGGGCCTACGCCACCGCCGCACTGGCGCGCATGGGCCACTGGAAAGAGGCCAAAGCCTCGCTGAACTTCTTTCTCAACGCCGAGCCTGTGGGCAAATTCAAAAGCTATGCCGGCAATTCCGATTACCGGATTTCGCTGACGCGCTATTACGGCTCCGGCGAGGAGGAGGCCGACCATTCCGGCCTGCCCCAGCCGAATATAGAATTTGACGACTGGGGGCTTTTTCTCTGGGCCGCGGGCCAGTATGTAAAAGCCTCCGGCGATGCCGCCTGGCTTTCAGAGCCGACGCGCAAAGGCTCCGTCTACGAGGCGATGCGCGACGGCGTCGCAAAACCGCTTGAGGAAAATCTGGAGCCGCCCCCTCTGCCGCGCATTCTGCAGCGCGATTCGTCCATATGGGAGGTGCACGGCAACGCGCGGCATTACGCTTTCAGCAATATAGCCGCGATACGGGGATTGTCGGAATTCGCCGATATGGCGCGCAAAACCGGCCATGCGGACGACGCGCTGAAATACTCCCGCCTGGCCGGGGAAATGCGCGCGGATTTTGAAAAGTGCTTTGCCGGCGCGGACGGCGGCCTGCTGGGCGCGCTGGAACGCTCCCCCGGCACGGATTTGGACGGCGCGGTTGTGGAGGCGGTGTCGCTGGAAGCCGTAAACCCCAAAGGCCGGCTGGCCAAAGACACTCTGGACAAGCTGCAAAAACTGCGCACCCGCGCCGGCGGCTACAAGCGCAACGGCGGCAGCGATGATTACGACGTAAACAACTGGATTTTCATAGACCTGCGCATGGCAGGCGCGTTCTACCGTTCCGGGCGCCGCGCGGAGGCGGACGCGCTTTTGAATCTGGCGACCGGCAGGGCGGCTGCCAATTTCAACCTGCTGCCGGAGGAATACAATGTGCTGGACAGGGACGGCCCCGTCGGCGCATATATCGGCAGCATACCGATGGTTGGCTACGGTGCGGGGGTATACGCGCTTTCGCTGCTGGACAGGGATAACTTCAGATGACCGGGCCGCATATGCGGGAGTCAATGCCGTGAGCAGGATAGCCGTGGGCATGAGCGGCGGGGTGGACTCCACCCTCGCGGCGTGGCTGCTGAAAAAGCAGGGCCACGAGGTGTTTGCCGTTACCATGTCCGTGTGGGACCCCGCGCGCGGAGATTTCCGCGGCGGCTGCTTCGGCGCCGACGAGCCGGAGGAAACCGCCCGCGCGGCGCGGTTCGCGCGCAGGCTGGGGATTGAGCATTCCGTCATAGACCTGCGCGCGGAGTACGGGACCGCCGTGGTGGAGTATTTCAAAAAAGAGTACCTGGCGGGCCGCACCCCCAACCCGTGCGCGCGCTGCAACCGGCTGCTAAAGCTGGGGCTGCTGCTGGACAGGACCCGCGCCGCCTGCGGCGGCTTTGATTTTTTCGCCACCGGCCATTACGCCCGCGTTGAAAACGGCGTTCTTAAAACCTGCGCGGACGCGCGCAAGGACCAGACCTATTTCCTGTGGGCGGTGCCGCGCGAAAGGCTGGCGCAGCTGATGTTCCCGCTGGGCGGCCTCACCAAAAACCGGGTCCGCGATATGGCGCGCGAGGCTGGTTTCCCCGAAGCCGCCGCGCTGCCGGAAAGCCAGGATTTCATAGGCGGGGATTATTGCGGCCTTTTCAATAAAGAGGACAACCGGCCCGGCCCGCTGCTGGACCTCTCCGGCAGGGAGATAGGCCGGCACGGGGGAATTATCCGCTACACCGTGGGCCAGCGCAAGGGTATGAAAATAGGCGGCCTGTCAAAACCGCTTTATGTGGTGGCCATAGACGCGGCGCGCAATGCCGTAATCGCCGGGACAAAAGAAGAGGCTTTCCGCAAAACAATCCGCGCGGGCGGGCTTAACCTGCTTGCCGATGTGGAATGGCCCGTCCGGGCGGATGTTAAAATCCGCCGCCAGCACGAGGCCGCCCCGGCCCTGATTTCCGCTCCGGAAAACGGCGTCTGCCGGATTGACTTTGACGCTCCGCAGTTTGCGCCCGCGCCGGGACAGAGCGCGGTGTTCTATTCGGGAGAGACCGTCCTCGGCGGCGGGATAATATCATGACAAAAGATGGAATCGCCGCGCTGTTAAATCTTGAAGGCGAAAAAGAGAAAGAGCTTTTCAGGCTGGCTTTGGAAACCAAACTCCGGTACACCGGCAAAAAAGTTTATCTGCGCGGCATTGTGGAGCTTGGCAATATCTGCGCCAAAAACTGCCTCTACTGCGGAATCCGGCGCGATAACGCCGCGCTGCCCCGCTATCAGATGAGCGCGGAGGAAATAGTCCGCGCCGCGCTGTGGGCTTACGAGGGAGGCTACGGCTCCGTCGTGCTGCAATCAGGCGAGCGGAGCGGCGAGGATTTCATAGCGCTCATAGAATCGGCTCTTTCGGAAATAAGGGAAAAAACCGCCGGGAAGCTGGCGGTTACATTGTCGCTGGGCGAGCAGAGCGCGCGCACATACAAACGCTGGCTTGACGCCGGCGCGCGCCGCTATCTGCTGCGCATCGAAACCTCGGACCCGCAGCTTTATGAAAAGCTTCATCCGCCGGACCACAGCTTTGCCGCGCGGCTGGAATGCCTGCATATCCTCAGGGATTTGGGCTATCAGCTGGGAACCGGAGTGATGATAGGCCTGCCGTATCAGACCATAGACCAGCTTGCGGGCGATATAGTGTTCTTCAGAAAGATGGATGTTGATATGATAGGCATGGGGCCCTATATCGCCAGCGAGGGCGCGCCGCTGGCCTCCCTGGGCGGCGGCGGGGAACGCAATTTCAGCCTCTCGCTGAAAATGATAGCCGCCGCCAGGCTGGAAATGCCGGATGTCAATATCGCCGCCACCACCGCGCTTCAGGCCCTGCATCCGCAGGGGCGGGAGTTGGGGATACAGGCCGGCGCGAATGTGGTGATGCCCAATATAACCGATGTCAAATACCGCCGGCTCTACCAGCTCTACGACGGCAAGCCCTGCCTGGATGAGAATGCGCAGCATTGCCGCGCCTGCCTGGAGCGGCGCATAATTTCCGCCGGCGGAGAGGCCGCGCCCGGCGACCCGGGCGACCCGCTTCATTACAGCCGCAGGATGCGCCGCAAGAATTATTTATGAGGGTAAAAACTCTGGCGGCGGCGCTGGCGCTGCTGTCTTTATTGCAGATATTCGGCGCGCTATGGGCTTTGCGGATTTACCGCGGCAGGGTTCCGGGGCAGGACAAAGTTTCGCTTTACCTGCAAAAATTTGACGGCATCAAACCCGCTCTGGCCGACATACGGCGGGCCGGATATGTTGCCCAGCCGCCGGACTGGGCCCACCGCAAGCTGGCGCAGTATGCCCTGCCCTCCGTCGCGCTGGAGGAGAATGCCCGGACGGAGTATATGGTCGGCAATTTCTCCGGCCCGGTCCGCGTTCCCGAAGGATATGAAACCGTCGCCCAGACCTCCGGCGGCGCGGCGGTGTTCCGCGCGCGCGGGAAATCCACACATTTTGCCGCGAATAAAAAACCGGCGGCGCTATGCAGATAATATTTGCCCTGTATATTCTGGCGGTTGCGCCGCTGGCGGCGGGGTCGCGCGTGCTGGAGCTTGTCTATCCGGCGCGCGGGCCGGAGGATGCCGGGGCCGCGTTTTTCCGGCTTTGCGCGGCTTTCGCGGCGGGTCTTGGAATACTGTCGCTTTTCCATTTCTGCTGGCTGCTGTCCGCGCCGGGCGCGGCGGGGTTTTATCCGCCGGCGGAAATCGCGCTGGCCGCATTCTGCCTGCCGCCGCTGCTGCGGGTTTGCAAGAATATCCGCATCGGGTTTTCCGCCTCGTCCTCCGCCGTAGCCGCCGCCCTTGCCGGCGCGCTGGGCGCGGCGGTCATCATCTGTTTAATCAACCCGCATTCCGGTTTTGACGCCTGGGCTTTCTGGAATTTGCGCGCCAGGATATTTTATCTGGAGCCGCAGCGCTGGGCCGAGCTGTTTTCCGTCATAGACTGGAGGCCGAATCACAACAATATGCCTTTCCTGCCGCTGCTGACCGCGCGCGGCTGGGCGCTGGCCGGCTCCTGCGGCCCCGCGCTGCCGTGCGCGCAGTCCGTGATTTTCGCGGCGGGGCTGTGCGCGCTGTTGTTTGCCGCGCTCAGAAAAAGCGGCGGCATGGCCGCAATCGCCGCCATTGCGCTGCTTGGCGGGAAAGACTTCGCCGTTTTCGCCTCCTCGCAGAAAGCGGACATGCCGTTTTCTCTTTTCGCGCTGGCCGCGTTTGTCTTAGCGGCGGAGGAACGGGGCGCGCTGGCGGCGGGTTTTTTCGCGGGGCTTGCGTTCTGGACGAAAACCGAAGGGGTTCTGCTGGCGGGCGCGCTGGCCGCCGTCATGGCGGCGG
This sequence comes from Elusimicrobiales bacterium, assembly GCA_041651175.1. Lineage (NCBI taxonomy): Bacteria > Pseudomonadati > Elusimicrobiota > Elusimicrobia > Elusimicrobiales > Elusimicrobiales bacterium. The sequence continues at coordinate 35,790 of JBAZJT010000014.1, forward strand.
ATTGCCTCAAGGCGGGGAAATCCCCGCGTGAAAGGCTGTTCCGTTTCGCCGCGGGCGCGCTGCCTTTTGCGTGCGCGGCCTCCGCGTTCAAATGGTTTTACAGCGCGCAGGCGGTGTCTTATCTGACGGTTTATCCGCCCATGGAAATGCTCGTCCGGGCGGGCCGGCTGGCAAAAGCGCTGTTCATCGCGCCGGACGGGATGCGCTGGTACGAGCTGCTCACGCTGCTTCTGCTGGCGGCGCTGGCGCGGGCGCGCGGCGTGAAAACGGGGTTTCAGGCTTTTGCGCTGGCCGCAGTCTGCGCGCTGGCGCTGTGCTATTGCGCTGCCATCCTCTGCGACGCGGCGGCGATAGACGTTGTGATAAACAACGGCGCCTACCGCGCGCTGGCGCAATTGCGCCCGCTTTTCATATTTGCTTGCCTATATTGATGAAACTCAAGATAGCGGTTTTCTACGGCGGCAAGTCCGCAGAGCATGAAGTTTCCGTCCATTCGGCGGAAACGGTCGGCTCCCTTTTATCCCCGGAGAAATACCAGGTTTTTCCGGTATACATAACCCGCGGCGGCAAATGGCTGCTGGAAAAGGCGTGCGGCCGCACCGACGACCCCGCGCCGGAGGTTTCGCCCGTGCTGCACGGCGGGTTCCACCTCAACACCGGCGGCGGGCCGCTGGCTTTGGACGCCGCTTTCCCTGTCATACACGGCCCGCTGGGCGAAGACGGGACTTTGCAGGGGCTTTTCGAGCAGATGGAACTGCCCTATGTCGGCTGCGGGGTAACAGCCTCCGCCATAGGCATGGACAAGGATATTTCAAAGCGGCTGGCCGCGCTGGCCGGGCTGCCGGTGCTGGAGCATGCGCTGGTTTCCAAACCGGACTGCGATTTCGTCGCGCTTGAAAAAAAGGCTGCGCAAATGGGCTGGCCGGTCTTTGTAAAACCCGCGGCGCTCGGCTCGTCCGTGGGGGTAACCCGCGCGGATTCGCCTGAAAAGCTGCGCCAGGCGGTGGAATACGGTTTCAAATTTGACACCAGGGTCATGGTGGAAAAGGCGGTTGAAAACGCGCGGGAAATCGTCTGCGGCGTGCTTGGCGAGGGGGCGTCCGTGAAAGCCTCCGCCTGCGGCGAGGTGAAGCCATCGCACGAATTCTACGATTACAACGCCAAATACATAGACCCCGACGGGATGAAGCTTTCCATCCCCGCGCAGCTAAGCGGCGAAACAGCCTCCGCCATCCGGGCGCAAAGCGTCGATTTTTTCCGCGCCATAGGCGGCAGCGGGCTTGCGCGCATTGATTTCCTGCTGGACGGGGCGGGAAAGCACTACTTCTGCGAAATCAATACCCTGCCGGGCTTTACGTCGCACAGCCTCTATCCGCGGCTGTGGCAGGCGGCGGGGGTGGAGCCGCCCGCTCTTGTTGACGAGCTGGTTTCGCTTGCGCTGGCGCGCGCCAAAGAGCGCGGAAGCCTTCTGCTCAAGCCCGACCACGCCGTCTGCTGACCGGCCTGGCAGCGCGCGTCCGCCCTGCAGCAGATTCCCGCGGCGGACGCTTTTCCCCGCCACTGGAGGCGGTTTTATGACGGCAGCCATGTTCTGCAGTATCCTTGAAGCAGCGCGGTGGGGTTGCGTTGGAACGGGGTTTTATCTGGCGTTCATGCCCGGTATGACGCCGCAGATGCAGTTGCATGTTCTGATGCCGTGGCTGGTGCTGCCGCTTGCGGGGCTTACTGGGATTGAATCCGTTTTCCTGGGTTCCGCGGCGGCGAAGTCAAGCGGTTACGGCGCAAACCCGGCATACCAGCGCCAGTCCGGCTTCAATAACATAGCGGTGGCTGCAACCGCGTTTGCGGTATGGCTTTTCAACTGGGGAACGCGCGCCGAAGCCGCGGTGCTGACTGTTCTGCTGATTTTCCTCGCGCTGTCGGCCTGCAACCATTTCTGGACGGCGATACGGGAAAACAACCGCTCCGTCAAAAACCTGCTGCGTCCGTTGCTGACTCTTTTGCTGCTTGCCTTTTCCGTGCCGTTTCTGGCGCGGGCGCTGCGCTGACCCGCGGCGCCGCCCATTCGCGCCAGCCCATTCGCGCAGCCGCCTGAAACAGCCGGGTAAATGCTACAATACGTGAACCCGCTTTCCACATCAGAAAGCGGGTTTGCATATGACAGCCGGAATCAATATCCGCTATTACCGGGATTTAATCTCGGTCATGGTGGAAAAAGACATGAAGGTGCGCTACCGGAACAGCTATCTGGGCTATTTCTGGCCCATAGCGCACCCTCTTCTAAGTTTTTTTTAGCAACACAAGACCGCATGAGGAATTCACTCCGTTTATCTAAAATCACATGAACGCGAATAGTACTATCACACAGAAAGTGGCCATGAACACGGCCTTTAACCTGCTAGGCAGAGCGTGGAACATGGTTATCGCTTTTTTGATGACACCGTATATCATGAAGCACATGGGAGTGGACCGGTTCGGCGTCTGGGCTTTGGTCAGCGTTGTTACCGGATACTTCGGTCTGCTGGATATGGGCATAGGCACATCGTATGTGAAATACATTTCCGAGCACTATGTGAAAAGGGATTTTGCCAAAATTAACGAGATTGTCAATTCCGGCTTTGTTTTTTATCTTGCGTTCACCGCGGCCATTATGTTGCTGGCGTTTGTCCTGCAGAATGCCATCATCGGTTTTTTTAATATCCCGAACGAGCTGGGAAAAGAAACACTTTTTGTTTTTTGGGTTGGACTGTTAACCTTCTGTGTCGTAAATGCGGCCAGTAGTTTTGTCGCGGTTCAAAGCGGACTCCAGCGAATGGACGTGTATAATAAGATATCGCTGGTTATGTCAGTCCCGAGCGTGATTCTTTCGATCTTTGTCTTGGAAAAGGGCTACAGCCTGCGCGGACTTATCGTGGTTAACGCGATTGTAATGATATTATCCGGTCTGGCCAACGCTATAGCTTCATTCAAGTTGCTGCCGCAACTTGAGTTGTCAGTCCGGCATGTCAGCAAAGACACTTTCAAAACGTTGCTGGGATACGGCTCAAAATTGCAGGTGGCAAGAATTGCATCCACAATAACCATGCAAATTGACAAGCTGCTGCTCTCCCATTACATGTCCATAGGTTTTGTGACTTTTTTCCAACTGGCCAGTTCTGTGATAGAACAGGTAAAGGCGCTGCCGCTGCTATTATTACAGGCGTTATTGCCGGCATTTTCAGAACTGGACGCGCGCGGCAATCGTGCCGGAGTGATAGACAATTACATACGAGGCACCCGCTATATAGCGCTTTTCGCGCTGCCGATATTTGCTCTCGTGCTAGTATCGGCGCGGGATATTATGCTGGTATGGATGGGGCCCGGCTATGATCAGTCGGCAATAATCATACGAATACTGGCCGTTGGATGGGCCGCCGCCGTAATTTCCGGCGTGCGTTCCGTGGTTTTGCAAGCCATCGCCAAACCCGGCATAGAGATGCGGGCGGGCATTGTCGCCGCCGTCCTTAACATCCCGCTAAGCGTATTCTTCATTAAACAGTTTGGATTCGCGGGAGTCGCGCTCGGCACTTCTCTTGCCTTGATTGTGTCTGCTCTTTACGGCTTTTCGAGGCTCAATGCGGCATTGCATCTGCAAAACGGCTTCTACGTGAAGACCCGCATACCGCAGGTTATAATAGGCTGCATCTGTGCGGGGATGATTGCGTTGGCATCAACAGGATTATTGGGCGGAAGATTTGGCGGAGGGCGTGTCGAAAGCATGTTGCTGCTGTGTGCCCAGACCGCAGTGTTTGCCGCTGTGTATGCGGCGCTTCTAAGAATTGTTCAACCGCTGGATGCAACCGATATAGCGAAACTCACGCATGCCGTTCCAGGGCTTCCGCGACGGCTTATCGAAAAATTCGCGTCCGTGGAAAATTGAGGGGCTCAGTAAAGTGTATAATGGGGTAATAATTCTTGCGATGGAGACAAAAAATGGCATCTTTCATCAGCGCGCCTATTAAATTTGCAAGCAACTGCGCAGGCAGACTCAAGTCTTCCGCAGAAAGCTATCTGCTGCGGGTTTCCGGCAAATTGCCGCCCGTGCGCTGGGTTACATGGGAAATCACTGAGGCCTGCAATTCGAAATGCAGGCTATGCAGTATTTGGAAGCATGGCAAACGCCAGGACACATTGACGCTGGAAGAAATAAAAAAGGTTTTCAGCGACCCGTTATTCAAAAATTTGGAAATACTTCTCATCACCGGCGGTGAAGCCGCGTTGCGCGACGATTTGCTGGACATTTTGCTTTTCATAAGCCAGAAGCTGCCCAAAGCCCGCCCCACCATAAGCACAAATGCGTTGCTGCCGGACAGGGTGCTTGGCGTAGTTGACGCAATCCTAGAAAAAGGGCTTTGCATAGACGTCGGAGTATCGCTGGACGGGGTTGGCGAACACCATGACCAGATACGCGGCGTGCCGGGTAATTTCCAAAAGGTTGATTACCTTTTGGACAAGCTTATAGAACTTAAGAAAAAACATGGGGACCGGCTCTCTTTCGTCGCCGGACAGACATTGCATCCGATAACAGTGGATTATATAGACGAAACCAAAAAATACGCCAGGGAAAAGGGCGTCGCGCATTTCATGCAGCTATACGATGAGGCCCCTTATTATCATAATATGGGCGACGCCACGATCGCAGAGCGGGACATGGAAAAACTTGCCGCCAAAGTGCGCGCCGACCAGCCATCTTTCCATAACGAAACTCTGCTTACTATCCTGAAAAACAAAATCATCAATTTTGACTGCTTTACGATGCGCACTTTTTTTATACTGCGCAGCAACGGCGATATAATGCCATGCCTCCGGCTGTGCGACACAAAGATAGGCAATGTGCGCGATTCGTCTCCATCGGAAATCTGGAACAGCAAGCCCGCATGGGATGCGCGGCGCAAGGTTATGGATTGCAAAGGATGCGCCAACACATGGGCCACCGATTGGAGTTGCCAGTCAAATTCCCTGCCGTTTGCGAGACAGTTGTTTAGTTATTTCGCGAAAAAACATCTGAAGAAATGAGAATAACCTTTGTGCTGCCCGGCGTGTTCATTGCGGGCGGCGTGCGCGCTATTTTTGAGTGCGCAAACGGGCTTACGGAGCGTGGACATCAGGTAAATATTGTATATCCGTCCGCGCTTTTGTCTTATTCCTCGGATAATTTCCTTATACTATTGCGGCGAGGGCTGAAAAGATTTATGCAGGGGGCCGGCAAACCTGCGGGGGTATCATGGTTTTCGCTCAACGCCAGCCTTGTTAAAGTCCCCTTTATGGATTCCGTAGCCATATCATGGTTCGAGCATATGATTCCCGACGCCGATGTGGTGATTGCATCCACATGGGAAAGCGCATTTTCGGTCGCAAAGTTGAACCCGTCCAAAGGGCGAAAAGCATATTTCGTGCAGCATTACGAAGCAATGGAACTATGGAACGACCAGGATTGCTGGGATTTGGCGTCGGGAAAACATTCAAATGGAAACGATATCATCGCCTCCATGGCGCAAATAATTCCGGAAAATTCAAAATTATTGCGCTACAAAAAAATGGTGGACGCTTCATACGGGTTGCCTTTGGCCAAATTCACCACATCGGCCATGCTTGAGCGCATGATTACAAATGTATTCAAACAGACATCTTTCGGCAGAGTTCCGATAGGAAACAATTTCAAAATGTTTTATCCAGATGGGGAAAAAGCCAACAGGAATGTAATATTGCTTCCCTTTCGCGGGAACGGGTGGAAAGGCAATTCCGACACCATCAAAGCGCTGGATATATTGCGGCGTAAACGTTCCGATTTCACTGTCATCTTGTATGGCCCGCCGGAATTGAAGGAAGCCGCGCCAACGTGGGTGGACTTCAAATGTTCACCGACAGACAGCGAACTCCGCAGGCTTTATTCTTGCGCCGACATATTCGTGTCGCCTACATGGGTTGAGGGGTGGTGTTCTCCGCCAATGGAGGCGATGTCATGCGGCACGGCATGTGTGGCAACAAATGTCGGCGCAGTGTCCGAATACGCCGAACATGGTAAAACCGCAATGCTAGTCGAGCCCAGAAATCCTGCCGGCATTGCGGAGGCAATAGAACTTCTTCTGGATGATAAATCCAAGCGCGACATGCTGGCCGGGGCAGGCCGTCTTGCAATACAAAAATACACATGGAAAGAATCCGTAGATCACATGGAAGCCGTCCTATGCCAAATAGCAGTTGCTTAAGCTATGCCACCGGCTTTGTTTTAGGGAAATACCATGAAGCCTGTTAAACGAATTAAGGAGTTTGTGGGCAAGTTATTTCCGCAAACCATACGCGGCTACAAGCAGTATCGGAATTTATTTGCGGGAAAAACAGGCCTGGAAATAGGCGGGCCAAGCGATGTTTTCCGCACAATTATCCCGATTTATGGCATTATAGACTCTCTGGATGGGTGCAATTTTTCAAATCACACAATCTGGGAAGGGCAGTTAAACGAAGGACACTCATATGCATTCCATCCCGGCAAGCCTAACGGCAGGCAATTCATCTGCGAAGCCACGGATTTGAGCGAAATAAAATCCGGCGAGTATGATTTTGTGCTGGCATGCCATTCCATTGAACATAGCGCCAATCCGATGAAGGCCGTTTCCGAGTGGCTGCGGGTTATAAAACCGGGCGGACATTTATTGATAATTGCACCGGACAAGAATGCTACTTTCGATCGTTTAAGAGCAGTCACAACATTTGCACATTTATTGGATGATTTTCGGAAAGATGTGGATGAAACAGATTTGGAGCATTTGGATGAAATCATGGGACTCCATGACTTGTCCATGGATATTGCCGCCGGAGATTTGGATTCTTTCAGGCAACGCTCGCTCAAGAATTATGAAAACCGATGCCTGCATCAACATGTGTTTGATGCCGCTTTATTGGCGCAGATGGCATTGCATTTCAAGTTGAATATTGTTGACTTGCAGCAAGCATTTTCCATTCACATAATAATGCTTGCGCAAAAACTGTGATGCGCTGTGGTGTGGCAAGCTGGCAAAATTGTTGCCGCATATAGCCACAGCAGGCATCAGTCCTCGAACTATTGCAAAAATCTTACGCCGACTTCGGTTATCCATCTGCAATTTCCGGGATATTACACGCCAACAACACGGAACCGTCGGGCGGGAATTTGCTAGAATCATCAATAGATATGCTCCCGGATAGGATTTATGAGTTAAAAGACGGGATTTCGGTTTATGGCGCAGCGGTATCCGGTGAGCATTTTCGTCAGGAGACTGTGAGCCGGAGCCCGTGAAGCATAAGCCGCCATTTTTGCCCAAAAGCTTATTCGGGGGCAAGTGCATAAACGAGCCGATACGCGCCTACTCCAGCGGAATGCTGGCGCGGCTGGGGTTTTCGGTGGTAACCTCTCTTTCGCCGGACATCCTGCTGGTGGACGAGGTGCTGGCCGTGGGCGACATGGATTTCCAGAAAAAATGCCTGGCGCGGATGCGGCAGTTCAAGCGGGACGGGGTAACGATGGTATTTGTCTCCCACGATATGGACGACGTGCGCGGCATCTGCGACCGTGCCGCCTGGCTGGAAAACCACACTCTCAAAATGATTGGGAAAACCGATGAAGTTGTCAGCCGTTATCTCGGCCATTGATTTGCGCGCGCGCAAGCCGCTTACCGCGGCGCTTTACATTTTTAATGTGGCGCTGTCCGGCTGTTTTCTGGCGCTGTCCGGCTGGTACGGCGGGCTGGCGCTGCGCCAGCACGATGCGGACCTGCCGGGCAGGGCGCAGGTCTACTCTTTTTTGATTCCCTTCTTCAATCCGCTGGGAAGCTGGGCGGTGTCCTATATCTGGCTTGCGCTTTGCGCGGCGGCGTATTTCCTGTTCCTGTATTTCCGGCGGCGGCCCTTCTGGCTCATGCGCAAAATGGCGGAGAGAAGGCCCTCCTACCTGCTGGCCTGCGCCGTGTCCGACACTGTGGCATATTTCCTGATAAATCCGCTGGCCAGCTACGGTCTTGGGCGGATGCTGGTGGCGGCGGGGCTGTTTGCGGTTTCGGCGGCGCAGGTGTTCTGGTTCAGACCGCCGCGCGAAAACGCGGGGTTCGCGGCGGAGGTTTCGCTGTCCTGGGAAAAATTGGTCCGGCGCATGGTGTGGTACGGCGCGGTGCTGTCGCTGTTTATAGTTGTGTGCGAGCCGCTCAGGCTGGCGCTAAAACCCCGGCTTGCCAACGAATACCAGGCCATTTACACCCGCACCATAATCAGCCGGCATGTGGTGGAAAACAAGGCCTATATATCCAACCTGATACCGGACACGCTGGCCGCGGACAGATTTCTGAAACTCAACGCTTTTGAGCATGAACATGCCCAGATGGCGCGCGGCCAGATAAACCACATAGGCCAGATTCTGAACCCGCTCAACGAGTATCTGTGCGGAAAACCGGCAAATGAAATATACACCCAGTACGGCCTGGGCTTCACATTCCTGTACAAGCGGCTGATGGATTTGTTCGGCGGCATCAGCATAGAGAACTATTACAAGTGCCATAGCCTGCACACGGTTTATTACCTGCTGCTGGGGTTGCTGCTGCTGTACACGTTCCGGCGCGATAAGATATACGCCGCCGGCGCGTTCGGGATGTGCGGGTTCGCCATAAGCTCGCAATACTACGGCTTTCTGCTGGGGCCGGGGGCCTCGCCGGCGATACACGGCGCGGACCTGTTCGCGTTGTTTTTTCTGCTGCGGTATTTTGAAGCCGGGCGGATGCTCTGGGCAGTCGCGGCGGTTGCGGCCGGCGCGGCGGGGGTGCTGCTGAACTTCCATTTCGGGTTTCTGCTGCTGGCGGCGGTGGCGGCGGCGCTTGCGGTTTATTCGGCGGAAAAACACGGCATGAGGCGGGCCGCGGCATGGTCGCTTGCGCTGGCGGCGGTGGCGGCCGCGCTGCTGGCTTATTACCGGTTTATACTCAAACCCTACGACGTGTTCGGCTCGTTTTTTCTCAACGGGATGCTTTGCATCTCGCCGCCGGGCGCGGCGGTGAAGCTGGCGATAATATACTTGGCGGTTTCCTACGGTTTCGCGCTGGTTTTGCGGGGGCTGCGCTCCCCGGAGAAATATTTCTATCTGGCCGCGCTGTTTTACAATCAGGCGTTGCTGGCGTATTTTTTCAATTCCGGCAACACCAACCATCTGATGCACTCATACCCGTTTATGGGGCTGCAATTATTTCTGATGCTCCATATCGCGGCTGAGCAATGGAAACGCCCGGCCTGGAAACTGGCGTTTTCGGCGGTTGCGGCGCTGCTGGTCATTGTCCAGGCCGGCGCAGCGGCCGGAATGTACCGGTCCAACGGGCAGCGCGCAAGGTTCTGGGACAATTTCAGGAATCACCAGAACTATCTGTGGCGTTTTGAGCGGGCGCATATCCTGTCCACCATAGACCCGCTGCCTCTGGAAGCCAGCGTGGACCTGATTCATAAATACGCGCCCGCGCAGGGGGAGGGGATACTTATATCCTCCCGGTACGACAATCTGCTGCCTTTTCTGGCGCAAAGGCGCAGCCTGCTGCCCTATTACGACATGTCCAATTACCTTATAACGCCGGAGCATTCCGGCAGGGCGCTGCTGTCGGCGCGGCGCGCCAGGCCGGACATACTGTTTGCCGACGCGGACATTGACCAGCCCCCGTCCGACGCCTGGCGCCGGCTGGACGGCAGAATTAAATACTGGACCACGGAGCGCGACATCCGCTTTGCCAAGCAGCAGAAACTGCGCGAACTTTTTGAAGCCGCAAGCGCGGGCTACCGCAAGGTTGAAACCGCCGGCCTGCTGGCGGTGTATAGGAGGGTCCGCTGATGGGCGCAATCCGGGCTGGGCGTATGGGAATGCGGGGGCGATATTTTATACCATTGCTTGCGTAGATGCTGATACTGGCGCCGCGTCTTCGCCGTAAACGGAGCGGTAATGCGGCTTATCGTTTCCGGCGGTTGCGCGCATGGGGTTTGGCGGATTGCGATGGTTTCGTCAGGATATGGCCGCGCTGCTGTGTCGGAGGGGCATGATATCTGTTTACGATAAAAAACACCATGTGAAACATTGCGGGCCAATGCCGCACGGCCGCGACGTGGCCGAAGGGCTTGGTTTTTACGGCGCCGTCGCCGCGATGCTGTCTGTTACAATAAAACCCGAAACGGTTCTGGACATTGGTTGCGCGAAAGGTTCCCTGGTCGAATGCCTGCGCGATATCGGCATTGACGCGCGCGGTGTGGACGTGTCGGAATACGCAATAAGTCACACCCGTCATGATATAAGGCCGTTCTGCCAGGCGGTGGATATAGCTTCGTTCATTCCGCAGTGCGGGAAATACGATTTGATAACCTGCATGGAAATGCTGGAGCATTTGACGCCGGAACAAAGCGTTCTTGCAGTGGAAAAAATATGCCGGTGGACCGACGCCGCGCTCCTATTGGCATCCTCGCATGATTTTGACGAATCGTCGCATAGCGACGTCCGCCCCAAAGATTACTGGCGGGATATGTTCGGGCGTTTCGGCTTCGTGGAGGATAAAACCTTTATTTTTGGCAGACTCATATGCCGAGACGCGATGCTGTTCCGCCGGAAAGAAGGCGCCCTGGCGGCGGGGATTAAAACCTGCCTGCGTGCCGCGTCAAGCCGCGCTGCGCTGCGGTTGTGGGCCGGGCTGGCGCGGCGCAGACTGCCGCGCCTGCCGTTTCGCAATTTCGGCGAGGTGCTGCGCGTGCTGGTGCGGTTTGCCAACCGCAGAAGAATCAAGATTGTTGCCGCCGCGCTCAAAAACGGTTTTGTGCCGCTGGTGGAGGAGGTTTTTCACCGACTGCGCATGGTGCAACTGTACCCTGATTGGGTTGTTGGAATGATGGTTGCGCCCGCAGAACTGGAGCGGCAGCGTGGCGACCGGTTTGAGAAAATGCCAAAAATAAGCATTGCAACCCCGGTTTACAACACCGACGCCGGCGCGCTGACGGCAATGCTGGAATCCGTTCTGGCGCAGACCTATGCGAACTGGGAGTTGTGTCTGGCCGACGGGGCGTCCACTTTTCCGCATGTGCGGGAAATTCTGGAAAAATATTCCAAAAAAGACCCGCGCATAAAAGTCAAGTTTCTGGATGAAAATGGCGGCATAGCCAAAAACTCCAATGCCGCGCTTGGAATGGCTGGCGGCGAGTATATCGGTTTGCTGGACCATGACGACCTGCTTTCCCCGGATGCGCTTTATGAGATTGTTCGCGCCATCCACACCTGTCCCGATGCGGATGCGATTTATTCCGATGAGGATAAAATAACAGGGGATGGCCGTTTCCGGTTTGACCCTCATTTCAAGCCTGCTTGGTCGCCTGATGCGCTGCGCAGCCATAACTACATAACGCATTTTTTTGTCGTGCGGGCGGCTCTCCTGGCCAAGATAGGTGGATTCAGGGAGGGCTATGACGGTTCTCAGGACTACGACCTGATACTGCGGGCCTGCCATGTCGCGCGACAGGTGTTGCATATCCCCAGGATTCTCTATCATTGGCGCACTGTGGAAGGCTCTACGGCGTTAAATTCGTCGGCGAAGCTCTACGCTTACACCGCGGCGAAAAAAGCGCTGGCCTCGCATATTGAAAGCCTTGGCGGGAGGGGTTCTGTGACGGACGGCGATTTTGTCGGCTCATATGTGGTTAACTACGAACTGGTGGAGAAGCCGGAAACCGCGCTGGCGGTGTTGGCGCCGGAAGACTGCGGAGAGTCTTATCTGCATGCGCTGCTTGACGGAACCGGCTGGGGCAAGTTTTCCGCGCAGGTGATAACACAGCATGCCCGCCCCGATATTTCAATCGGCGGACGGACGGTGTCTTTTCGCCCCTCTTTTGTCCTTCCAGCTAACGCGAGGGCGGCGGCGTTTGTGGATTTTGGCTTGATTCCGCGCAGCCCCGGCTGGCTGGAAAAGCTGCTTATTCATGCCATGCGCGATGGCGTGGGCGCGGCTGGCGGAAAAACTTATTACCCCGGCGGAAGCGTGCATCAGGCCGGCTACTCCGTGCGCGGCGATTGCGCGCCGCTGCGCCTGCAGGAGCATTGCGGGATATTCGGCTACAAGGGCAAGCTGAAAATCGCGCACAATGTATCGGCGGTGGCGCATTGTTTCGCGGTCCGGGCGGACGTGTTCCGCGAACTGGGCGGGTTTGACCCGCGCTACTCCTCTTATCTGCGCGCCATAGATTACTGCATGAAGGCACGCTCCGCCGGGAAACTTGTAGTGTGGACGCCGTTTGCCGAATTCACCCTGCCCAAGAGCTTCCCGGACAACACGCCGCAGGCGGAGCGGGCTTACTTCCTGGAAAAATGGAAAAAAGAGCTTGCCGCCGGCGACCCGTACTACAATGCCAACTTCAACCCGGATCGCGCGGACTTCTCGCTTTAACCTGAATGTCTCAGTTGGTTGCGAGGACCGAGGCGAAAAAGCGCAAAATAATGACGAACAAAATTATCCGCGCGCCTCACTGCGCGAAAGGATAATTTTGTGAAGGCAGTATGAAGCGATTTTTCGCCGAATCCCGCAATCCAACTGAAACAAACTGAAACATTCAGGTTTAAGAGTGGCTGCGCTTTTTCTACAATTACCGCATGGAACCATGCCCGCGCGGCAAGATTTCGCCGCTTAACTTCAACTTCCGGGATAAATTTCCCTACATCGCCTGCGGCGTTTTCGCATTATTGCTGCTTTCTTTTTCCGGCAGATACTTTCCCCTTAGCGAGGGCTGGTGGCAGACCTACGGCTATCTGATTGCCGGCGGGCAGAAGCCTTATATTGATTTCCCGCTGGCCACCCCGCCGCTGTTCATATATTACACGCTGCTTGTGATGAAGCTGACGCAGTCTTTTTTTATCCAGCGGATGATTGGCGTGGCGGTTTTCACCGGCATATTATGGCTTACGGCCAGATGGCTTTCCTGTTATTTCTCCAGACCCGTCGCATGGATAGTGGCGCTGACCGCCGCCTGTTTCCGCATATCGGACCAGGTGTTTATAGTCAACGATTATCACACGCTGGTTGACTTGCTGACAATTCTGGCGCTGCTGTTTTTTTTCGGCATCAGCAAATTGCGGGATACGGGCTCCCTCGTGAAACGTTATGCGCTGCTGGGGATTCTGACCGCGCTGCTTACGCTTGTAAAACAAAATGTCGGTTTGTTTCTTTTTGGTTCATTTCTGCTCGCGGCGCTGCTGCTGCCCGCCTGCTCCTGGAAAGCAAAAGTGACGGCGCTGGCCGCCATGTGCGTCTCTTATGCCGCAATGGCTGCGGGAATAATTTCCATGTGCGCCCCCGGTTCCGTTCATGCTTTGCTGGGGCAGATACTGGCAAACGATGCGAAAGGAAGCGCGTTTACGGTGCTTACCCGTATCTTTATGGATTCATATAACGCCAGCCTGCTGCTTACCGGGGCGGAGATTTACATTCTCGTTCTGGCCGCGCGGATAATGGCAAAGCCGCCAGATTTGCGCGCCAAATCGGGCGCGGATATTGCGGCAATGGCGGTTATAACCGCTCTCGTTTTGGGTGTTATATTGACGGCAAAGCTGCCGGCCATGACAATCAGGCAGATTCTGGAGACGCTGCCGCTGACTCTTTGTTTCACGGTGATTCTGCATATCATTCACAAGGAACTGCCGAATCCGCAAAGGAACACGGAAATAGTTTTTGCGCTGTTTCCCCTCCTCGCTTTAATTTACTGCACCACCCATACGGCCTGGTTTAACTGCGTCGGCATGTTTTTTGTGATGGCTTTCTGTCTGGGCTATGCCGCGCAGGCCTTGGGGCTGGAGCATAAATACACGCGCGCCGCTATGGCCGCCGCGCTGCTGTTTGCGGTGATGACGGGCGTGTCAAAGATAAGAACCCCCTACAACTGGTGGGGGCTTGTGCAGGATTCCGTATACAGAGCCGGCTATGCGCTGCCTTACAGTCAGCTTGCCGGAATGCGGGTTGACAAAAAGACACATGATGCGTTTGCGGTTATCAAAGAAGCCATTGAATTATATGCCCCCGGAAACAGGGATGTGTACCTGTTCCCCAATATTCCGATATTCTATTACCTGCACGGGAAACTGCCCCCCTATGGCAACATAGTGCAGTGGTTTGATTTCGCCACGGGACGGCAGCTGACCGCCGAATTCGCAGCCTTTCAGAAAGCGCCGCCGCCGCTTATCGTGATTTTTGACCCGCCCGACTCCGCTTACCAAAAACATCAGTTCGCCCTGCGGAAAATGCCGCAGAGGCAGGTTTTGTTCCGGGACAGATTCAACAAACTGGTGTCCGGGGGACAATATAAACAGGTGCATTTCAGCTTCTTTGCCAACGAATTCCGCCCCGGCAATCCGGCCTTTATTGAGCCTGTGTCCAGAACTGTTGTGGTGGTAAACGGCGGCGCCGCGGGCATGAAATATTCAGCGCTATCCCGCCGGTTTGGCTCGGGGCGCTTCAGGATTGCGCGCATAATAGGGGGGGATGCGCATCTGTCTCCGTCCGGGCGGACCATTATGCACGGAGACCGCGTTGACATTGTTGCCGGCAAGGATATCGCCTCGGCATTGGTGCAGGCTCTTGGATATATTGAGCGGGAGCCGCAATACTATACCCTGCGCATTCTGGCGCGCAGCGACCGCAGGCCCGGGATTTGAGCGGAGCCGCTATATTTTCTATAATTATCCCATGGCATATAAGTGCAAAATCTGCGGGAAGCGCCCGGTATCGGGCAACTCGTACAGCCATTCCCACAAGGCGACAAAGCGGACATTCCGTCCCAACCTTCAGAAACAGAAGGTTCGCCTTGAAGGGAAAACCCAGTCCGCCTATGTGTGCACGGCGTGCATACGGTCGGGCCTGGCTCCGAGATAAGTGAAGTTTCCCGAAATATCAGACCGGGCGCAGGCGATTACGGCCAAAGTCCTGCTTGCGCTCGGCCTTTTGCTTGCCTTTTTAACGTTCTTCCAGCCCGCCGGAAACCCGGATTTTTTCTGGCATTTGTCGGCGGGAAAATTCATAACTGAAAATTTCGCCTTTCCCCGCGCGGATTTTCTGAGCTGGAGCCGCGCCGGCGCCCCCTGGGTGGATTTTGAATGGCTGTCGCAGGTGATTTACCAGCTGCTGTGGCGCGCGGGCGGGCTTTGGGCGGAGTACGCGCTTAAAATATTGCTGCTGGCGGGCGCGCTGGCGGCTTTTGCGCTGCATATGCGGCTTTACCGCGCGGCGGACAAGGTGTGGGCGCTGGCGCCGCTGTGGGCCGCCGCGCTGCTGCCCAGCCTGGACATAAGGCCGGAAAATTTCACCCTCCTGTTTTTCGTTCTGGAATTTTATCTGCTGGACAAAATCCGGCTTGCGGCGGAAATGCCGCGCGCATTGCCCGTTTTCGGGATTTCGCTGGCGGGCTTTGCGCTGTGGGGCAATTTGCACGCGGGCTGCGTTTACGGCGCGCTGCTGGCGGCGTTTTTCGCGGCGGGGGAATATGCGCGGCGGGATATTGCAAGAGCGCGGCTGTTTTCGCTTGTTACTCTGGCCGCCGCGCTGGGGCCGCTGGCAAACCCCTACGGCGCGGGAATTTACCGCGTCGCGCTGGCGCATTACGGCGACATGGCCAGCCTTCAGGATTATATACTGGAGTGGCAGCCCGCCTCGGTGCTGAACATGGCGCAGCGTCCGTACTGGTTTCTGGTGGCGGTTTGTTTGGGCGCGCTGCTCTGGCGCAGCATACGGCATAAGGATGTCCCGCCGGCGCACTTGATGGCGGCGCTTTATTTCGGGCTGGCGTCTTCCCGATACTCGCGGCAGACGATGTTTTTCGCCGCCGTGGCCGTGCCCGTGTCCGTCTGCGCGCTGGGCGCCGCGCATTCGCCCCGGCTGAAAACCGCCTGGCGGCTGGCGCTGGCGCTGATTTTCGCGGCGACGGCGGCGCATCTGGCGGTGTGGATGAAAGACAGCCTCGGCAAAAGCCCCTGGAAAAATTCGGCCACCGCTTCCGGCGCGGTCAATTATCTGGCTGCCAACAGGGAGCGGCTGGCTCCGCTGCGCATGTACAATCCCTGGGGATGGGGCGGGTATATCGGCTACAAGCTGTATCCCGGCTACAGGATTTTCCAGGACGGCAGGTATATTTTTCACGGCAACCTGGAGGAGATATACCGCGCCGAAACCGGCCCCGCGCACTGGGCGGAATTCATGGACACATACGGCTTTGGCCTTGTCGTGCTCAACCGGCTGCGCGGCGTTGCCGTGTTTGACAAGGCAACGCGCGCCGGCAGGACGGTGATTCTCAAAAGGCCGCACTATCTGGTTTACATGCCCAAGGACCGCTGGGCGCTGGTTTACTGGGACGCATATGCGCTGGTGTTTGTCCGCCGGGCCGCGGCGGACGGCGGCTGGCTTGAGGAAAATTCCTATGCAATCGCCAGGCCTGACGACGAGGAGGCTGTTTCCGCCGCGCTGTCCGACGGGGAGATAGACGCGGGCCAGTTTGAAGCGGAACTGGCGCGGCTGCAAAAGTCGTTGTCCGCTTCCGGCGCGCTGGGCGACACGCGGGATGAGTTCAACCGCTGGCGCGGGCTTGGCGCGCGCTGAAAAATCAGGAATGCCGCTCGTGGGCGTGCCAGGTCAGGGCCAGCAGCGCCATGGCCAGTATCCCGGAGGCAAGCACCATCGCAAAGCCGCAGCCCCAGCCGTAATGCTGCACCGCCTTGCCTATGCCCAATTCCGCTATTGTCGCGCCGCCCACATAGCCGAAAAATCCGGTCAGCCCCGCCGCGGTTCCGGCGGCTTTTTTGGGAACCAGGTCCACCGCCGCCACCCCCACCAGCATCACCGGCCCGTATATGAAAAACCCCGCCGTGGCCAGCGCGCACATGTCTACGAAATAATGCCCCGGCGGGTTCAGCCAGTAAACCGCCACCGCCGCCGTTACCACCGCCATATACGCCACGCCCACCGGGCCGCGCCTGCCGCTGAAAAACCTGTCCGTCATCCAGCCGGCCACCAGCATTCCCGGAATACCGGCGTATTCGTACACCGCAAACAGCCACCGCGCCGCCCCGCCGGAGCAGCATTTTACGCTCATAAGATAGGTGGGCGCCCAGGTAAGCACGCCGTAGCGCACCACATACACGAACAGATTTGCGAAAGCCAGTATCCACAAATTCCGGTTGTTGAGGATATGGCCCAGAAAAATCTCCTTGGCGGTCATTTCCTTTTCGCGGTCGGCCACGGCGGTTTCGGGATAATCGTTTTTGTATTCCTCTATGGCGGGCAGGCCCACCGACTGCGGCGTGTCGCGCAGGAAAACCGCTATCAGAACGCCCATGATGATTGACACTATCGCCGGCACGTAAAACAGCGAGGTCCACGCGGCGCACATCATCAGCGCCAGACTGCACAGCGGCCCCGCCAGCCCCGCGCCGACGTTATGGGCCACGTTCCATTCGGCGAATTTGGTGCCCCGCTCCCGGTCCGAGAACCAGTGCGTCAGGATGCGCGCGCATGGCGCCCAGCCCATTCCCTGGAACCAGCCGTTGGCAAACCAGGCGCAGGCCATCGCCGGCACTGAATGCAATTGCGTGAAAAACAGGTTTATAATTCCCGACACTATCAGCCCCGTCGCCATGAAGTAGCGCGGATTTGACCGGTCCGATACCGAGCCCATCACGAATTTGCTCACCCCGTAGGCCACCGAAAGCCCGGTGGCTATAAGCCCCACGTCGCCGGTGGTGAGCCCCAGTTCCTTTATCATGTACGGTTTTGCTATGGAGAAATTGCTGCGCACGAAATAATAGCCCGCATAGCCGGCGAATATGGTCAGCATCATCTGCCTGCGCCAGGCGGGGTAGGTTTTGTCCGCTTCCGCGCGCGGCAGCGGGGCCGCGAATTTCGCCGGCTTGTAGACGGACAGGATTGCTGCGAGCATGGCGTTATACTAGCAATTTCGCGCGGCAATATGTACTATAGACGAAATTATGCAAACAACCGAAAAATACGACGCGCTTATAATCGGCGCCGGAGTAACCGGCGCCGCCATAGCGCGCGAGCTTTCCAAATACAAGCTCCGCATCCTTTTGCTGGAAAAAGAGGCGGAGCCGGCCTTCGGCGTGTCCAAGTCCAACAGCGGCATCATACACGCCGGAACCCAGAACCCGCCCGATTCGCTAAAGGGCAGGCTGTGCGTGCAGGGCAACCGGCTTATCCGCGAAATCGCGCGGGAACTGGGCGTCCACTTCGTGGAGGTGGGCCAGCTTATCGTCGTTTTCAGCGAAAGCGACGTGCCGGAGCTTGAGAAAATCAAGCGCGAGGGCGAGGAACTGGGCATAGAAAACATGAGCATTGTCCGCCGGGACTGGCTTGCGGTGCACGAGCCGAACCTCAGCCCGGACATCCCCGCCGCGCTTTACGTTCCCTCCGCCGGAATCATAAGCCCGTACCGCCTTGTCTATGATTTGACCGAGAATGCCGTCAAAAACGGCGCCGTGCTGAAGACGTCCCACAAGGTAACGGGAATAAAGAGGCTCTCCGGCGGGCCGCACCGCTTTGAGGTGGAGGCAGCGGGCGACAGGTATCAGGCCCGCTTTCTTATAAACGCCGCCGGGCTGTTTGCGGACAAGGTGTCCGCGATGGCCGGGGTTGCGGATTTCAAAATCACCCCCCGCAAGGGCGAGGAATACCTGCTGGACAAAAAGCGCGAAAACATGGCCAACCACCTTGTTTTCCCGCTGCCCACGCCGACGTCAAAAGGCATTCTGATAATAAAAACCTCCGACGGAAACCCGATGATAGGCCCCACCGCCTCGGAAACCGGCGACAGGCGCGACCTGTCCACCACCGACGAGGGGTTCCGGGAAGTGCTGGCCGGTGCGCGCAAAATGATGCCCTCCGTGGAAAAAGGCGATATCATCGCCTATTTCGCCGGGCTGCGGCCCGCGGCGGGCAAGGATTTCATCATCCGGCACGAGAGCGCGGCTCCCGGACTGGTCAACGTGGCCGGCATACAGTCGCCGGGGCTTACCGCCGCGCCGGCGATTGCCGTCATGGTGGCCGGGCTGCTCAAAGACAACGGCCTGGTCCTGACGCCCAAAAAGAACTTTCACAGCGCGAGAGAGAAAACCACGCATCTCTTTGAAATCCCGCTGTCCAGAACGCGCGAGCTGATACAAAAAGACCCCGCCTACGGCGATATAGTCTGCCGTTGCGAAATGGTCTCCGCCAAAGAGATACGGGACGCAATCCGCCGCGGCGCGCGCACCATGGACGGCATCAAATTCCGCACCCGGGCGCAGGCCGGGCGCTGCCACGGCGGGTTCTGCACCACCCGCATCATGAAAATCATGCAGGAGGAGCTTGGCATGAACGCCGAGGAGATTACCAAGCGCGGCGAAGGCTCCGAGCTTGTGCGGGAGGAGCGCCGCCATGAATGAGCGCGAACTTGTAGTGGTCGGCGGCGGCCCCGCCGGCATGGCCGCCGCGCTGGGCGCGGCGGCTGCGGGGGTAAAAGACATTCTGCTGCTGGAGCGGGACCAGCACCTGGGCGGGATACTAAACCAGTGCATTCATCCCGGTTTCGGGCTGCACCGCTTCAAGGCCGAGCTTACCGGCCCCGAATACGCGGACCGTTTTGTGAGGGAAACCCTGCAAAACCCGGCCATAGAGGTAAGCCTGCGCTCTTTCGCGGTGAAGCTGACAAACACGTTGAAGCTCTCCTATCTCAGGCCCGGCGCGCTGGAGGAGGTGAAGGCAAAAGCCGTTATCCTCGCCACCGGTTGCCGCGAGCGCACGCGCGAGATGATACCCATTTCCGGCTCGCGCCCGGCGGGGATTTATCCCGCCGGCCTCGCCCAGAAGATGATAAACATGGAAGGCTGGATACCGGGCAGGGAGGCGGTTATCGTCGGCTCCGGCGACATAGGGCTTATAATGGCCCGGCGCATGGCGCTGGAGGGGATGAAGGTCAAAGCCGTCATAGAAATACAGCCCAAGTCGCGCGGGCTGGCGCGCAACGTGGCGCAATGCCTGGACGATTACGGCATACCGCTTTACCTGAGCCACAAAATAGTGCGGATAGAGGGCTCAAATCGGGTGGAGCGCGTCATCGCCGCCGCCGTTGACGGCGATTTTTGTGAAAAGCCCGGAACCCGCTTTGAAATCGCCTGCGATACCGTGCTGATATCGGTGGGACTTATCCCGGAAAACGAACTGCTGGAGATGTCCGGCGCGGAAATAGACCGCAAGACCAACGCCCCCGTGGCAAACGAGGTCAACCGCACCTCCGTGCCGGGGGTATTCGCCTGCGGCAACGCCTGCCGGGTTTACGATCTGGTGGACTGGGTTACCCGCGACAGCGAAAAAGCCGGCGCCATGGCCGCGCAGCACATCCGGGAGGGCAAATGACCAGCAAACTGATTTGCATAGAATGCCCGCAGGGCTGCGGGATGGAGGTGTGGCTTGAGGGCGGCAAGGTGGTTTCGGTATCCGGCAACACCTGCCCGCGCGGCGACAAATACGCCCGCAGCGAGATGGAAAATCCCGTCCGCACCTTTACTTCGTCAGTGCTGGCGGAGGGGCTGGACATTAAAATGCTGCCCGTGCGCACAAGCGGCCCCATTCCGAAGGACAAATTGTTTGCCGCCATGGCCGAGGTCAAAAAAATAGTCGTCTCAAAGCCGGTGCAGGCCGGCGACGCGGTGGCGGAAAACTTCATGGGGCTGGGCGTGAATCTAACCGCCTGCCGCCCCGCCAAACCGGCCTGAGCCTGCTGCCCCGGTTCCCGCTGCCGGCTGCGGAAAATGGGTTCACAGCCGCGCGATTTTCGCGGACAGGCCGGTATAGGTCCTGGGGGTTAGCGATTTAAGTTCCGTCTTGACTTCCGGCGCGGCATCCAACCCGTCTATGAAAGCCGCTATGTCCGAAAGCGATATTTTCCTGCCGCGCGAGAGGGCCTTCATCTTCTCGTAGCCGCCTTTGACGCCTTCCCGCCGCAGAATGGTCTGAATGCCCTCGGTTACAACCTCCGGCGCGTTATCAAGCATGCTTAGCGCGGCAGCTTCGCAAATCTCCGTTTTGCCCAGCCCGCGCAGCAGCGAGACATACGCTATGCGGCTGTGGGCGAAAGCCGCGCCGATATTGCGCTGCGTCGTTGAATCCGACAAATCGCGCTGCAGCCGCGACACCGGCAGCTTCGCCGAGAAAAACGAGAACATCGCGTTGGCCATGCCTATATTGCCCTCGGCATTCTCGAAATCTATGGGGTTGACCTTCTGCGGCATGGTGGAGGAGCCAATCTCTCCCGGCGCGGCGCGCTGTGTTATCAGCCCGTCGCTTATGTAGCGCCACATGTCCTGCGAAAAGTCCAGCAGCACGGTGTTGGCGCGGCGCATGCAGTCTAAAATCTCGGCCAGACCGTCGTGCGGCTCTATCTGTGTGGTGAACAGGTTGGCTTCCAGCTTTATGCGCCGCCCGGCATTGAGCCGCGCAATGAAGCCGCGGGAAAATTCCAGCCAGTCCGTGTCCGGCAGCGCGGCATGGTGCGCGTTGTAATTTCCCGCCGCGCCGTTGAGCTTGGCCGGCAGCCGCGCCGATTCCATCTGCCGGATTTGCCGCTCCAGCCGTTCGGAAAACACGCGGAATTCCTTGCCGAAAGTGGTGGGGACCGCGCTCTGTCCGTGTGTGCGCGCAAGCAGCGGCGCGGCGGCATGCCGTCGCGCAAGCCCGGAAATTTCGCGCCGCACCGCGCGCAGCATGGGGATTATTTCCGATTCCAGCGCGCCGCGCAGCATAAGCGCGCTGGCGATATTATTAGTGTCCTCCGAGGTGAGAGCGAAATGCACCCATTCCGACAGGCCGGACAGCGACAGCTTTTTAAGCCTCAGCCTTATGAAATACTCCACCGCCTTGACGTCGTGGTTTGTGGCGGGAATGCCGGCATGGCCGCGCGTTTCAATTTTTTTGACCAGCGCGGCTTCCTCGCCGGAGATTGCGGCCAGCGCGGCCAGTTTTTTGCCGCCGGAGGCGGAAAGTCGCGGGGCTATGCCCGCCCCGCACAGCGCCAGCAGGTATTCCACCTCGGTCCTGACGCGGAATTTTATAAGCGCGCTTTCGCTGAAATACGCCGCCAGCGGCGCGGAATGCCGGCGGTACCGGCCGTCAATAGGGCTTACGCAGTCCAGTTCGTTCATAACCAGATTATAGCCCATTTTCCGCGAACGGACAGCGGAAGCGGATAATTTTGTTCGGCATTATTTCGCGCTTTTTCGCCTTGGTTCTCGCAACCAACTGAAACATTCAGGTTTACTGCGCGGAATTTTTGCGCGCGGTTTCCAGATGGCGGGCCGCCAGCGGGAAATCCGGTTCGGCTTTGGCGGCGCGCTCCAGATACGGCAGCGATTGGGCGGGCTGGCCGCTTAAAAGCAGCGCCGTTCCCAGCGAGAAGTCCAGCCGTTTCAGCGGGGCCTTCTTTTTTTCCAGCGCGCGCAGCGCGGCCAGCGCCGTTTCATGTTTCCCAGCGGCGGAAAGGGCCTCGGCGTAAATCATGGCGGCAAAGTCCCCGCGGAAGCCCGGCGGCGGGGTTACCCTGAACACGGCCCGCTGCTCCTCCGCGTCAAGATAAATATTTCTGAAGCGGTCTTTATCAGTCAGGAAAGAAGCCGTCCTGTCCCGGACGCCGTTTTTGAAAGTTTCCCGCTCCGGCATGGATTTTATCAGCGAAACATTGTCAAAGACCACATACGCCGTCCCGCTTCTCAGCAGCCAGTCGTACCATGCGTCGGGATTGGACGTTTTGTAAAACGGATAGATTTTGCGGCCCGTGTTCACCGAATATGCCTCGGGCAGCGAGGCCATCAGATAATCCCCGCTGCCCGTATTGGCCCTGAGCCAGGCGAAAACGCGCGGCGTGGGGATGGGATGCTTCAGTTCCATGCGCGCGTGCGCCGCGCCGGACCATGCCGCCAGCAGCGCCGCTGCGGCGGCCGCCGCCGGCGCGGCGCGGCGCGGCAGCCCCGCCAGCAGAACCGGCAGAATAAACGGAATTACCGGAACGAGATATCGTGTATCGTAATTCACCCAGACCAGATGCAGTCCCGTCATCAGAAACACATACACCGCCGCCGCGCGCAAGGCGGCGTCCGCGGATTTAAGCGCGGCATACATCCCCCGCACGAAAATCGCCCAGAAACCCCATACCACCGCCAGCCGAACCCAAACCGGCGCTGCGGGCCATGGGTTGGCGAAGGCCGCCTCCGGCATCCGCTGAAAATAAAACAGGATGTTCTCCTTCAATCCCGGCCAGAGTTTTGCAAAAGTTTCAGCCGCGGTTTTGCCGGAGACTATCTCGCGGAAATAACCGGCCGGGGTGTCAGAGACCAGCATATTCCGCATATACGGCGCGGCAAAAAACAGCGCGGCGAAAATCCCGTAACGCCAGCGTTCTTTTCCGTCCAGCCTGGCCGCGCAGGCCGGCGTTATCGCCAGCAGAAACAGGAACCCCTCCGGGCGTATCCAGGAGGCGAAAACGCAGAACGCCGCCAGCGCGGGCGAAAGTTTCCAGTCCGATTTTTTAAGGAAATACAGAGCCGCGACTGTCCAGGCGGTAAACAGCGGCTCCGTCATCGCGGTGTGCGAAAGCCCGATTACAAGCGGATGCAGCGCGTAAACAACAGCCGCCGCTAACCCGAAACACAAAAATGCCGCCCATACGCCCAGCAGCGTCGCCGCCGCCGAAAGCAGCTTTACCGCCGTCAGCCCGCCCAGCGCCAGAAACGGCGCTATAACCAGTGGATATCCGGGCAGCAGATTGTCTATCGGCTGCGGCTGCGGCAGAAAGCAGGTTGAATAGTTGCCGTGCAGCAAGGACTGCGCCGCCAGCACATGCCGCGCGTCGTCATTGATAAATCCCACATAACCGGAGCCGAAAGCCGCCGCACAGGCCGCCGCCGCGCAGGCCAGCAAAATCCATACCCGGTAGCGCCAAAGCCGCGCAATCATTTCGCTCCCGCAGCGGAGCGCGCGGCCTTTAGATTGGCGGCGGCCCTGGAGAAATCCGGCTCGGTTTTTGCGGCGCGCTCCAGATACGGCAGCGATTGCGCGGCATGCCCGTTCAAAAGCAGCGCGGTTCCCAGCGTGAAATCCAGCCGCTTCAGCGGAGCCTTCTTCTTCTCCAGCGCGCGTAGCGCGGCTACGGCCTGAGAGTCTTTGCCTTCAACAGACAGTTGGCGCGCCGCGGCCATGGCGGCCAAATCCCCGGCAAAGCCGGCGGGCGGGGCCGCGGCAAACACGGCAACGCGCTCCACGGCATATTCAAACACAGGCCTGAACCGGCTTTTGTCCGCCGTCCACAGGACAGTATTCGCGAATGCGCGGTCCCGCATACCGGTGCGCTCCTGCGCGGTGGCTATAAGGCTGGAGTCCTCGCAGACCACATAGCGCGTCCCGCTGTCCAGCAGGCCGGCATACCAGATGTCCGGGTCGTCCGCCGCAAGCAGCGGATACACCTTGCGCCCGGTGTTAAGCGCATATGCCGCAGGGGACTGGGCCATCAGATAATCCCCCGGCGCGGTGTTGGCCTTCAGCCAGGCGAATGTGCGGGCTGGGGCCGTCCGCTGCACCGCCGCCGCCGGAGCAAGCGCGAAACGGATTCCGCCGAAAGCGGCCAGCGCGGCGGCGGCTGTTCCGGCGGCCAGCGCGGCGCGGCGCGGCAGCCCCGCCAGCAGCGCCGGCAGCATGAAAGGGATAAGCGGCGCAAGATAGCGCATATCCCTGTTCATCCACAGCAGGTGAAACCCGGTCATCAGAATGATATAGCGCGCCGCTGACGCCAATACCCGGTCTTGCGAGCGGAACGCCGCCGCCATGCCTGCCGCCATCGCAACCCAGAACAGCGCCGCCGCAGCAGCCGGAATGTCAAACGGGGATGACGCCCAGCCGTTGACGAAGGCCGCGCCTCCGGACGCGCCGAAGTAAAAAAGCGAGTTCAGCCTGAAAACCGGCCACAGTTTGGCCAGGGTTTCCCCGGCGGTGCTGCCATGCACTATCTCGCGGAAATAACATATGGGAACGCCGGAAACCGCAAGATTGCGCGCGTACGGCGCGGCGAAAAACAGCGCGGCGGAAATTCCGTAAAGCCAGCGTTCTTTCCTGTCCAGTTTTGCCGCGCAGGCCGGGGCTATCGCCAGCAGGAACAGAAATCCCTCCGGGCGTATCCAGGAGGCGAAAACGCAGAACGCCGTCAGCGCGGGCGAAAGTTTCCAGTCCGATTTTTTAAGGAAATACAGAGCCGCGACCGTCCAGGCGGTATACAGCGGCTCGGTCATCGCGGTATGCGACAGCCCGATTACAAGCGGATGCAGCGCGTACACCGCCGCCGCCGCGAACCCGAAACACAAAAACGCCGCCCATATGCCCAGCAGCGTCGCCGCAGCGGAAAGCAGCTTTACCGCGCCCGTTCCCCCCAGCGCCAGAAACGGCGCCATCGCCAGCGGGTATCCGGGCAGGACATTGTCTATGGGATGGGATATCGGAATAAAATCGGATGAGTAATGCCCGGCAAGCAGCGATTTCGCCGCCAGCACGTAGCGCGCGTCGTCGTTGAACATCCCCACGAAACCGAAACCGAACGCCGCCGCATAGGCCGCCGCCGCGCAGGCCAGCAGAACCGACAGCCCGCCGCGCGCCAGCATGACCGCGCCCGCGTCAGCACCGGTTTTTGAGATTGCGTTCCATTTCACGGTCGCTTTCCCTGCGCCTTGCCGACTCGCGCTTGTCCGGCGCTTTTTTTCCGCGCGCCACCGCCAGCTTCACCTTCGCCCAGCCGCGCTTGAAATACACTTCCAGCGGAATCAGCGAATTGCCTTTTATCCTGAACTCGGTTTCCAGCCGGCGCAGTTCGGACGCATTAAGCAGCAGCCTGCGCGTGCGCACCGGGTCTATGCTGGTGACGTGATTGAACTCGTAAGGCGATATGTGCATGTTGTAAAGCAGGGCCTGTCCGTCCTCCACGCGCGCGAAGCTGCCCTCTATGCGCGCCTGGCGCAGCCGCAGCGACTTGACCTCCGCGCCCTGAAGGGACAGGCCGGCCTCGAAGGTCTCCGCGACGTGAAACTCGTGCAGAGCCTTGCGGTTGGTGGCCACGGATATATCGCCTTTTATTTCCTTTGCCATAAAACAGTTGAACAAAACCGGAGCTTTATTCTACAATTTTGGAAGCCGTAGTGTTTTAGGGCGGGTGGCGGAAAGGCAGACGCGTACGGCTCAGGACCGTATGGACGAAAGTCCTTGAGGGTTCAAGTCCCTCCTCGCCCACGCAGTACTACACCGCATGACCATAACGACGTTGACGCATGCGGCAATGGAGCATAAACTATAGTGGGGCCGCAAGGCCCGGCGCGCGGATATCATATATCATTAACTTTCCGCGACGCGAACCAAGGAGGCAGTTATGAAAAAGACAGGAACATCCGCAGCATGGGGCTTCACGCTGATAGAGCTTATGATAGTCGTTGCCATTATCGGCATTCTGGCGATGGTGGCGGTCCCCAAGTTCGCGGATCTCATCAACAAATCAAAGGAAGGCGCGACCAAGGGCAGCCTCGGCGCCGTCCGCGCCGCGCTGACGGTGTATTACGGCGACCAGGAGGGCCAGTATCCGGTTGACAACTTGGCCTCCCTGACCACAAACGCCAAATACCTGGACAGCATACCGCAGTCCAAGACGCCGCCCATGCATACCGACAGCAGTGCGGTGAATGCGACCGGCTCCGCTACCAATGTTTCCGATGCCAACGGCTGGGCCTACAACAACATGCGTACCGAGACAGGGGCGTTCAGCTGGGGCACGTTGCTTGTCAACTGCTCGCATACCAACAGCAAGGGCGAGCGTTGGACCGCCATCGGACTGTAACAGTCTCAGGATTGAGAAACAGCCCCGCTTGCGCGGGGCTGTTTTTTTTGTGCGGGCTGCCGCCGGATTTCGGTATAATATAGCCATGGAATACTTCATAAGCGCATGCGTCGGGTTGGGGATAGGCAGTTTTCTGAACGTCTGCATTCACAGAATGCCCAGGGAGCAATCCGTGGTGAAACCGCGCTCGCGCTGTCCGGCCTGCGGCGCGCAAATCCGCTGGTACGACAATATCCCGCTGCTGAGCTTTGCGCTGCTGCGCGCGAAATGCAGGGACTGCAAGGCTCCCATCTCCTGGCGCTACCCGCTGGTGGAGGCGATATGCGGCGCAGCCACCGTGACGTTCATGCACCGCCACATGAGTTCCCCGCCGTGGCTGGCGGTAAGCCTGGTTGCGGTTTACGCGATAATCGCGCTTTCCTTCATAGATATTGACGAGATGATTATCCCGGACGAACTTTCGCTGGGAATGGCGGCTTTGGGGCTTGTCTTTTTCTGGGCCAATCCCAATTTCCACGGCGCGGTATGGCAGAAATTTTTGCAATCGCTGGGCGGGGCGGCCTGCGGCTTCGGGCTGATGTGGGCGATAGCGGCGGCGGGGGAGATGATTTTCAAAAAAGAGGCCATGGGCGGCGGCGATATCAAGCTGATGGCCGGGCTTGGCGCGCTGCTGGGCTGGCAGGGGGTTTTCTCCACGCTTATGATAGGCTCTTTTCTGGGCGCGTTGTGGGGGCTGGCGCTGCTGCTTTCAAAACGGCTGGGAAGGGAGCAGCCCATTCCCTTCGGCCCGTTTCTGGGGCTGGCTGGGATTGTCAATCTCTACAGCCTTGTGCCGCTGTCTGCATTTATAATCGGAGCCAACGGATGAAAAAAAACTCCCGCGAGCGCGAGGAGTTCCTGGCCCTGGCGTTTTATTACGCCATGAAGGCGCACGAATCCCAGTTCCGCAAAAGCACCGGCAGGCCGTATATAGAGCATCCTGTGCGCGCGGCGGCGATTTTGCTGGAGATGGGCGTCTCGGAGCGGCTGGTGGCGGCGGGTTTTCTGCACGACACTCTGGAGGACACCCGCGCTTCGTTGGATGAGATTCAGCGTTTTTTCGGTCCCGCCGTGGCCGGCTACGTGAAAGCCGTTACCGAGGATAAATCGCTTGACTGGGAAACCCGCAAAGCCCGCACCATAAAACATCTGGCAAAAGCGGACAGGGATGTGCTGCTGCTCTCGCTGGCCGACAAGCTGGACAATATCCGCTCCATCGCGCAGGACCACAGCCATTGCGGAGACGAGATATGGCGCAGATTCGTGCGCCCGAAGGAAAAGCAGGAATGGTATTACCGCTCGCTGGCGCGGGTATTTGCAAAACGGCTTCCCAAACTGCCGCAAGGCGCGGAATTTGACAGCCTTGTTAAAACCGTCTTTGGACAACCGCTTTGCTCCCCGCGGTGAATTTTCGGAACAGCGCGTTTCCCGCAGCCGGGCAGCGGAATTCTGCGGCAATCGGCGGGACACTCCCTCGCAAAACTTTCCTTGACGCGCCGGGCGGGTGATTTTCCGGCAGAAACAAGTTACGGTTTCCGGCGGAATTGTTTGATTTCCGAGCGGAGTTTTTTGTTTTCCAGCCGGCGCAGCTTTGAGGCGCGGGTGGGTTTTGTGGATATTCTGCCGCGCGGAGGGCGCAGCGCGCGCGCTATCAGCCCGCGCAGGCGGGCGCGGGCGGCGCGGCGGTTCTGCTCCTGTGTCCGGTATTCGGAGGCGGATATTATTATGTCGCCGCCGGCGGCGAGCCTGTTTCCCGCCAAAATGGCAATCCGCTCCGCCGCCTCGCGCGGCAGCCCCGACAGCGCCGGCGAAAAGCGCAACTGCACCGCAGTGGCGGTTTTGTTGACATTCTGTCCGCCATGCCCGCCGCTTCTTATGAATTTCTCCTCCACACAGCCCGGAGGGAGAAAAAAGTCCTCTTGTGCCATCAGATTATGCTAGCAAAATGCGCGGGCGCTTCTCATTGAACCCGGATTGTGCAATAGACAGCGGGGACCGGGACGGTGGATGGCGGGGACAGTTCGACGTAAAATTTCTCGCTGATAGCCGCAGCTATCGGCGAGAAATTTTACACGGAAATGTCCCGCCAGTCGCCGTCTAATCCCGCTACTCTATTGCACAATCCGGGCTGAAGCGCCCGCGCGCGATTGAGCCTTTCCGCCTTACGCCGGCTTGTCGGCGCCGGGGGACTTTTTCTCGTCGCTGGCGGACTTGTCGCCGTCTTCAGTGTCAGAGGCCGGCGCAGGCTCCGCCTGCTCGCCGTTGTCGGACGCCGGCGGCGCTGAAATATCCGTTCGCGTGTCCGCGCCATCGGCATTGCCGCTGCCGGGTGCGGGGTTGTCTCTGTCCGGTCCGGGTTGCGGCCGGGCGGGCGCGGCGGCGCCTTTGTCCGCGTCGTTGTTAATGCCGGTATTGACGGCGGCAGGCGGTATGGCCTGGGGAGGCGCATTGATAGTCGTTACCGGCCCGGAGGCAGGCGCGGATGCGGGGACGGAGGCCTCTTTGGCGGCGTCTTTTTTCCTGTCCGCGCGCAGTTCCCGGCGCAAAGCATTTTCCCTGGCGTTGAGCCGCCTGCGGTCTTTTTCCGAGATGCCGCCGTACTGCCTGGCCCCGTCCGCGCTCTCGTGCTTGCGGATGGCGGCTTCCTTCGCTTTGAGCTTGGCGGCTTCTTCCTTTGTTATCCGGCTTTCCCTGACGGCGTGGTTGATGGCGGCGTTTTCATTATGCGTCCGGCGGTTAACCTCGGTGTGGCGGGGATGTTCCCTGTTCCAGACGGGATGCGCGGCGGCATGTCCGTGATGCGGGGGCATGGCATGAATGCGGCCCTGAGCGGGACCAGCTGTCGCCGTGCCGCTGCTGGTATGTACGCCAGTCCTGTTTACATTTGAAACCGGGGCGGAATGCTTTTCCTTGTTCATTTCCCTGTGGATGCGTTCCTGCCGCAAGTGCCTCTGTTCCCGCATCTCGGCGCGGATGGCCTCGTGCCGTTCATGGCGGCGGGTGCGCTGCTCCGCCATTCTTTCGGCAAACTGGCGTTTTCTGGCTTCCGCGTCCGCCGCCGTCTGCCGGGGGCGCTGATGCTGCCGGTTCGCCTGGCGGACGGCCTGAGGCCTGCGCTGTTGCTGCTTGCTGGAATTGTCCTGCTGCGCCGCGGCCAGCGCCGCCGATAATACAATTGCGGCTGCCGCTGCCATTATAAAACTTTTCATATTCCCTCCGGTTTTGGCCCTTCATTCTTTAGACGCCGTGGCGCGCGCCAAAGTTCCATGCAAAAATGCTATTCTGCCACTATGACTCTGGCGACGAAAATATCGTATGCGCTGATGGCCTCGTTGCTGCTGGCGCTGGTGGTCTTCCACATGGGCCATGTGCTGCTGGCGGCGCTGTTTGCCTTCATGCTGACCGGGGCGGCGTTCAAACTGCTGAAACCCTATTTCTCCCCCGGCATGGCGCGCAGGATTGCGGTTGCCGTGTTTTTCGTGCTGTTGATAGTGGTGTCTTTCGTTTTTCTGCGTTTTGTCAAAACGACACTGGTAACGTTGCCCACCATAATGGCGCGCGCGCTGCCGCAGGTTACCGCCATCGCCCAGACATACGGAGTGGACCTGCCGTTTGAGGATGTGCAGGGCCTGCAGGAACTTATACACAGCAAAATGATGGGCAACGCGCTGGCGATAACAAAGATGAGCACCTCCGCCACGCGGGAGATTTTCCATATATTCATCGGCATAGTGGCGGCGGCGCTGTTTTTCATGAGCGGCAAGGCGCCGGAGTACAAGAACAACCTGTTTGATGCCGTCCGCGCCGAAACCAACAAGCGCATCCGCAAATTCATGGCCAGCTTTGAAAAAGTGTTCGGCGCGCAGATAGTCATATCCGCCATCAACACCGCGCTGACCGCGCTGTTTATCTATTTCATAGGAATGCCGCATGTGATTTTCCTGGCGACAATGACCTTTACAATAGGAATAATGCCCATAGTCGGAAACCTGGTAACCAACACCGTCATAGTGATAACCGCGCTGGGCATGTCGCTCCACGCAGCGCTGTTTGCTCTCGTGTTCCTGGTCAGCATCCACAAGCTGGAGTATTTCCTCAACAGCCGCATCATAGGCTCCAACATAGATATGCCGATGTGGCAGATGCTGATGGCGATATTCGTAGGCGATGTCATGCTGGGCATACCCGGCATAATGCTGGCTCCGGCGATACTGCATTACGTCAAAAGCGAGCTTCAGGCCATACCGGTAAACAGGGAACAGGCCTGATGGCTTGGCAGGAAGGCCCAAAATCCATAGAATTGAAGAATGAATCACAAAGACACGCTTACCTGGAAGGACATTCACGAAATTCCCTCGCTGCTTGACGGTTTTTCCCGCTCCGCGCCCCGCGCGCTGGAGGGGAGCATACTCAAATCCGACGACAATTCGGTTTATCTTATAGGCAGGGGCAGTTCCGGCAACGCCACCCTGTTTGCGAAATACATATGGGAGGCTTATGCCGGCGTGCGCGCGGATTTTGCGCATCCGCATGCGATATTCGAGGCGCGCAAGCCGCTGGATTTTTCAGGCAAGGCGGTGTGGGCTTTTTCCCAGTCCGGGCAGAGCACGGATATAATTGAATGCCTGCGCCGGCTAAAAGGCTGGGGCGCGCGCGGCGTGGCCGTTACCAACGAGCCGGACAATTCAGTCAACAAGCTGGCCGCGCTGGCGGAGCGGCATATACTGCTGTCCTCCTCGCGGGAGACGGTGGTGGCCGCCACCAAGAGCTTTTCGCTGCAACTGTGGCTGTGCCTGTGGGCGGCCAGCCTGTGGTCGGGCTGTTTCAGCGAGGGGGATTTCTCCGCCGCGACGGCGCGGATTGCGCGTATGCTGGAAAACGAGGACAGCATGGATTTCGGCTGGCTGGACGATTTGCGCTCCGCTCCGGCGGCTGCTTTCGTGGGCAGGGGGCCGTTTTATGCGGTGGCGGCGGACGCCGCGCTTAAATTCCGCGAAATGGCGCAGACCCACGTCAGCGCCTATTCCGCGGCGGAATTCCTGCACGGCCCCATAGGCGCGCACGGCAGCAGGGATATGGTGGCGCTGCTGTCTCCGTCGCGCAAGCTGCCGGATGATCTGGAAAAAGTGCGCGACGCGCTGTCGGAGCGGGGGACTGTGTTCAAAATCCTTTCCGCCGATGGCGCAAACGCGCCTTTTGACGCGCTTGCGCTGGATACGGAGCTTAAGCTGGCGGCGGTCCGTTTAGCCGTCGTAAAGAACCTGGACCCCGACAGGCCCCGGGGCCTTAAAAAAGTTACGCCGACTATTTGACGGCTCTCCCCCGGTCTTTGGCCTGCGCGGACGCGGCGGGATGCTTCCCGGCAAAAGAGTGTGAACGGATTCTTATGAGCTTGCTGCTGTGATACCGTTTTGTCTGCTGTGCGGCTTTTTGGTTCTGCTGGCGGCGGTTTCCGCGCCGCTGGCGGCCTTTGCGGAATACGCCGCCGCGCGCGCGCAATGCTGCCGCGATAAAACCTCCAAAATAAACACGGTGGCGGTTGTGGTGCTGGCGGGATTCGCCTTCTGCCTGATATATCTTTACACCGCAAATCAGGCGGCCCCCTTCAATACCTTCCTGTTCCCCCAGGAAGCGCAGTTCAGCGATTATTTTGACATAACCACCTGGCATCCCCCGCGCTTCTATTATTTCCCGTTCGGCTTCGCCGTGGTGGACCTGTTTGTTGCCATCCAGAAGGATACAGGGCTTATGTATTTCCTGGTTATCTTCATGTCCTTTTTCGTGTTGTATTCATGGCAGTATCTGAAAGACGGCGATACGGCGGGCGGAATCCGGAATGTGATAATACTCTCCTTTTTTACCTTTCCGTTCCTGTTCGTGATGGACAGGGCCAATTTTGAGACTTTCGTCTACATGTTTCTGGCGCTGTTTTTATGGTTTTACCGCAAGAACAACACAATGCTCGCCGCGGTTTTTCTGGGCTGCGCCATAGCCATGAAGCTGTTCCCGGCGGTGTTTCTGGTTCTGTTTCTGGCCGACAGGAAATACAGGGAGGCCGCCCTGGCTGCCGCCATGGTGCCGGCGCTGTGGCTGCTTTCGCTGCTTACCGTGCCGACTTTTCAAGGACAGGTTACCGCAAGCCTTGCCAGAATGCTGCGCGAACAGCCGATTTACGTGCTTGACATGATAATAGGCGACGGCGGGCTTGATTTCGGCCATTCGTTTTTCGGGATGCTGAAAACGCTGCTGCAATACGCGGGGCTTAACAGCTATGCGATGTCCGCGTCGCTGATGAAGCCGTACGCGATTTTCTGCCTGGAGTTTTTCGCCATGGCAGCCGTTTTCGTGATATGGCGGGAAAAAACGCTGTGGAAAAGGGTTGCTCTGCTGGTGTTATCCATGAACGCCCTGCCTTTCGTGTCCGCGGATTACAAGCTGATTCACTTTTTTCTGCCGATGTACCTTTATTTCACCGACGACAGCGA
This sequence comes from Elusimicrobiales bacterium, assembly GCA_041651175.1. Taxonomy (NCBI): domain Bacteria; kingdom Pseudomonadati; phylum Elusimicrobiota; class Elusimicrobia; order Elusimicrobiales; species Elusimicrobiales bacterium. The sequence goes on from JBAZJT010000014.1 coordinate 69,272, forward strand.
GGATAAGGCATCCCCCGCCTATGCCGTCCTGTTCGGGCTGCTGCTTGTGCCCAAACGCTACTATTTTTCGGATATCAAATTATACGGCGGCAATCTGATAGACCCGGTTCTGATGCTGGTCATGGCCCTGCTTATAATGTGCGCCGGCGGCGCGCCCTGGGGCCTGCGCGCGCGGCTGCGCGCTGCCGCGCTGGCTGTTGTGGCCGGCATCGCGCTGCTGCTGTGTGTTCCCGCGCCGGCGGCGAAACTGCTGGACAGGGTGTTCCCGCCGCCGGGACCGGATTCGGTGAGCATCAGGGGCGCGGACCTCAAACATGCCCTGCTAATCAGCGGCTGGGGGGAAATGCAGAACGACAAGCTCTGGATGCGCCGCGTCGCCAGGGCGCAGTTTATGACCGGCCCCAGGGGGCAGATGACCATGCTGGCGCAGACGCCGGATGCGCTGGTTCCGTGCAACGCGACTTTTTTCATAAACGAGCGGCAGATAGGCGTTTTCCCCATAGCCCGGCCCGGATACGTGCGCGTGCAGGCGCGAAATATACCGCCCGGACGGCTGGTAATACTCACCATCAGCCTGGACAAGGTTATTGACGTAACCACTGCTGGGCGGCGCAAGCAGCTTGGCCTGCTCGTGCACAACATAGAATTTTTTTGATAGACTTTCGCCATGCTGCTTGGGCTGGACGTTAAGGATTTTGCCGTTATAGAGGGGGTGTCCCTCCCCTTTGGCGCGGGGCTTACCGTTTTTACAGGGGAGACGGGCGCGGGCAAATCGCTGGTCGTGGAGGCGCTGGGATTCGCGCTGGGCGAGCGCGCCGGCGTAGACTGGATACGCCCCGGCGCCCGGAAAATGGAGGCGGAGGCGCGTTTTTCCTCCGCTTCTCTGGATGACGCCGCGCGCGGGCGGTTCGCGGTAACAGGGGATTTCTTCGCGGTCCGCAGAGAGCTTGACCAGCGCGGCAGAAGCAGGGCTTTTATAAACGGGCATCCGGTTTCCGTCTCCGAACTGTGCGCTTATTGCGACGGGCTGGTGGATTTCCACGGCCAGCACGAGCATCAGACCCTTGCCAGAAACGCCGCCCAACTGGAACTGCTGGACCGCTTCGCCTCAAATTCCGCTTTGCTGGATAAAACCCGGGACGCCTGGCGCCGCCGCCAGGCCGCGCTGGCCCGGCTGGAAGCCTCGCGCCTCTCGCGCGAGGAAAAGGAAAGGCTGCTGGACCTCTACGGTTTCCAGCTTTCCGAGATAGACAAGGCCGCCCTGCGCCCCGGCGAGGAGGCCGAAATAGAAGCCGCGCTTCCCCGCCTTAAAAATGCGGACAGGCTGCGCGCCCTTTCCTCCTCCGCGCACGAGTTGCTTTATTCCGGCGAGGCCGCCGCCGTGGAAAGGCTGGGCGCGGCGGCCAGGGCCGCGCAGGAGCTGGCCGCGCTGGACGTCTCGCTTGGCCGCCCGGCGGAGCTTATAGCGCAGGCGCAGTCCGCCATAGAGGAGGCCGCGGGTGAGCTTGCCGCCCTGCGCGACGGCCCCGACGCCGACCCCGGCCTGCTGGACGAACTGCTCTCCCGCCAGGATAAAATTTCCCGGACAATCAAGAAATACGGCGGCTCAGCGGAGGCCGCGCTTGCGCTGGCGCAGACGCTGAAGGCCAAAATCGCCGACCTGGAAGATTCGGACGAACGCGAGGAAGAGCTTAAAAAAACCGCCGCCGATGCGGAAAAAGAATTGTCCGCGCTGTGCGCGCAGTTGCACGAGAAACGTTTTGCCGCGGCTAAAAAGCTCTCCGCGCTGGTGCTGTCGGAAATAGCGCCGCTGGGTTTTGGCGAGGTCAGATTCTCCGTTTCGGTTGAGATGGATGAAAGCTCCCCCGGCCCCGCGGGCGCCGACAGGGCGGAATTCCTGTTTTCACCCAATGCCGGACAGCCGGCCAGGCCGCTCAAAAACATAGCCTCCGGCGGTGAAATGTCGCGCGTGATGCTGGGCATAAAAGCCGCCCTCTCCGGCGCAGACAGGGTGGAGACGCTGGTTTTTGACGAAGTGGACGCCGGCGTGGGCGGCGTGGTGGGGCGGCTGGTGGGCGAAAAGATGCGCCGCATCTCCGAATCGCGGCAGGTGCTGTGCGTAACTCATCTGCCGCAGGTGGCCGCGTGGGCGGACGCGCATTTCGCCGTATCCAAGACCGAATCGCGCGGGCGGACCGTGGTTGCGGCCAGCGCCGTGGAAGGCCCGGCCCGCGCCGCCGAAATCGCCAGAATGCTGGGCGGCAGCAGCCAGGCCAGCCAGGCCGGACTCAAGCACGCCAAAGAACTTTTAAGGGAATGCGCCGGGTAGAATTCGCTTCAGGCAAAAGAAACGCAAAGCCCCGCTTCAGGCGGGGCTTTGCGTTTCCGGGATAATAGACTTGTCCCCCAATAGCATTTACGGCATAAATTTCGGTTTTTGGCCCGCAGCTTCGCGGTGTTCGGCTTGCACACGCCCGTCGGTAGTGTGCGCGCCTCACACCGCTGCGCTGCGGGCCAAAACCCTGTATTTCTGCCATAAAGCCTATTAGGGGACAAGTCTAATCATTTGGCAGGGCAGTCGTCGGCGTCCTGAAGGTAATGCGTTCCGGGCGAATCAAGCTGGCTTAACAGAATGCCGTAAAGTTTCGCGCCAAACCACGTGCCGTCTTCCTGCCGGATTTTAATCATGGCCGACGCGGTCGGGCCGGGGGCGGCGACGCACATCTGTCCGTCGTCTATGCTGGCGTCTATCCACGTGTCGGCCTTAAGACGTTTTTTTGCGGCGGCAATCATGACGGGGTCCGCAGCCAGGTCTTCCGGCGCGACGCGATAGACCCGTATAGTCCGGCGGACCTGAAAAGCGCCTTCTTTCGCATGCACCTGAGCCAGAACCGCGGTTTGGCCCATGTAATCCGCCGAACCGGGTTTCTGCACCCTGAAAACCACCGAGGCTGTAAATTCCTTCCGTGCCATTTCCGTTACTTTCGCTATGGCCTCGTCGTTGCTCATGGCGTTGGCGCCCGCCGCAACGCACAGCAGCGAGGCAACCAGTGTAAATTTCATCATAATGCCCTCCTTGAAAATACCGTTTGTCATTACAGATATTGTCCAAAGTATGCAGCTACCCGCGCATGGGCCAAAAGTCCCACTGCGGACGCTGCGCTCTATTTGAAGGTTTTGCCGGAGGCTTTTATGGCGGCCAGCGTTTTTTCGGGAGTAAAAGGCGGCTCCCAAAGCCGCGCGCCGGTGGCGTCGCAGACGGCGTTGGCTATGGCGGGCAGGGGGCCGTTGATTCCTATCTCGGAAACCGATTTCGCGCCGAAGGGGCCGTCCGGCTCGTAATTGGGCAGCAGTATGGTGCGCAAGGGCGGCGCGTCATGCGAGGAATACATCCGGTAGCCCCTGAAACCGGGGTTCTTCACCGCGCCGGAGCGGGAAAACTCCAACTCCTCAAAAAGCGCGTAGGACAGGCCGTTTAACACCGCGCCGTCGTTTTGCCCCTCGGCCAGCGCGGGATTGATGGCGGTGCCGCATTCCACGGCGGCGACGTAATCCAGTATCTTTATCTCGCCGGTGCGGGTGTCCACCTCCAGCTCCGTAAAATGAGCCGAGAACGGCGGCGGCGACGATTGCGCCGTATGCGAGGCCGACGCTATTATCTGATGCTGGTCCCTGTAATAAAGCGAGGTGTTGGCCACCTCGGAAAGCGGGCAGCCAAGCCCGGATTTGGCGACGACCCTGCCGCCCTCCAGCCGCAGGTTTTCCGGCTTCTCATGCAGGATGCCGGCGGCGACGTCCAGAATCATGTCGCGCACCTTCTCGGCTGTTTTCTTGACGGCGTTGCCCGAGATGAAAGTGGTGGACGAGGCGTATGCGCCCACGTCAAAGGGCGTCAGGTCCGTGTCGGAGGAGTGGACTATCATGTCGCTGTGGCGCACGCCCAGCACCTCGGCGGCGATTTGCGCCATTATGGTGTCGGAGCCGGTTCCCAGGTCCGTCGCGCCCAGTATGAGGTTGAAGGATCCGTCGTCGTTCATCTTGATGGTGGCCGAGGCCATGTCCACTTCCGGTATGCCCGACCCCTGCATCATGCACGCGCAGCCCAGCCCGCGCCTGAGGGGGCCGGACTGGTTTTTGTAGCGCTTTTTCTTGTCATACCAGCCTATTGCCTTGATTCCGGCGGCGATGCACTGCTCCATCCCGCAGGATTTCATCACCTGTTCCACGCCCTCGCGCCCCTCGCCCATCGCCTTGAATATGGGCGAGCCTTCCCCCTGCCGGATATAGTTTTTAAGCCGCAGTTCCACCGGGTCCATGCCGATGGCGGCAGCCATTATGTCCATCTGCGATTCTAGCGCGAAATACGCCTGTGTCGCGCCGTAGCCCCTGTAGGCGCCGCACACCGGCAGGTTTGTATAGGCGGTGCGCCCGGTGAATTTGTTGTTTTTCGCCTGGTAAAACGGCAGCGTGTGCGAGCCGGCGCACATCATCACCGTCATCGCGTGCGCGCCGTAGCCGCCGTTGCCCAGCGCGACCGAAAGCTGCAAATCGGTTATCGTCCCGTCTTTCCGCACGCCGGATTTGACGCGCATTATCCCCGGATGCCGCGTCCGCGAGGAAACAAACACCTCTTTGCGCGACAGTTCCAGCTTCACCGGGCGTTTTGCCGCCAGCGCCAGCGCGGCGGCGGCCTGCTCCAGGAAAATCTCCTGCTTGGAGCCAAAGCCGCCCCCGATGCGCGGCTTGATGACGCGGATGTTTTTGACCGCAATGCCCAGCGCGCGCGCCACTATGCGCCGCACATGGAACGGCACCTGCGTGGACGTGCGCAGCACCAGCCGCCCGTTGCCGTCAAAATAGGCGATTACGGTATGCGGCTCCAGCGCGCAGTGCTGGGCGTACTGGGTCTTATAGACATGCTCGGCCACGAAATCGGCCTCCGCAAACCATTCGCCTTGCTTTACTTCCAAATCGTAGCTGGCGCAGATGTTGCGTCCGGCGTCGGGGATGTTTTTTGAATCGTCCTCGTCGTGGATTACCGGCGCGCCCTCCGCCATGGCCTCTTCTATGCCGAAGACGGGCCTGAGAATTTCGTACTCCACCTTTATTTTGGAAAGGGCCTCTTCCGCGATTTCCGCGGTTTCCGCCGCCGCGGCGGCCACGCGGTCGCCCACAAAGCGCATTTTGTCGTCAAATATCAGCGTGTCGTAGGGCGACGGCTCCGGGAAGCCCTGCCCCGCCGTGGTGTGCCGTATGCGCGGCACGTTTTTGTGGCAGAGGACGGCGAACACGCCGGGCGTTTTCTCCGCCGCGGAAGTATCAATGCTCTCTATGCGCGCGTGGGCGTGCGGGCTGTAGAGGATTTTGCCCGCCAGCATATGCGGCGGGTTCCAGTCGTCCGCGAATTCCGCGGCGCCGCAGGCCAGCCCCAGCGCGTCCAGCTTGACCGCCCGCGTGTTTACAATCGCAAAGCCCGTTTTCTCAGCCATTACAGCCAAAGCATACCAAAAAAACACGGCTATTGCATTTCCTTCGCGAAGTAGTATAATAATCCTGACAGACAGGAGGACGAGGCTGTAAAATGCAGCCGCCGGACGATAAGAGACAGCATATACCGCAGCAAAAACCGGCGCCGGAAAAGGGCCCCGGCGAAGAGTCGTCTGCCGTTTCTCCGTCTAAATCCCCATCGGGCGACAGTGTTGAAGACATCAAACTCCGTCTCGCCGAAACCGAAAAAAGGCTCGCCGCGGAAAAGGAAAAATCTCTCATAGCTGATGTTCGCGCCAAGCAGGAGGAGGCTTTCGCCGCCAAGGTGGAGGCTTCCCTGAAGGACATTCAGCAGAAAATCCAGCGCGACAAGCGCGAGCGCGAGATAGAAGAAGAGCGCGCCCAGCTCCGCGAAAAAGTGCGCGAGCTTGACAGCCGCCTGATGTCCGAGCGCGAATCGTGGGCGCATGTGCTGCGCAGCCAGCTGCAGCAGCCCGCGCCCCAGCGGCCCGAGCCGGCCCCCTCGCCCGACAGCGCGATTTTATCCCGTCTTGAAAAGCTGGAGCAGAAGTGGAGCGGCGGCGCGCCGCATCCCGCCCAGCAGGATTTGCCCGCACGGCTGGGCCAGCTTGAAGAAGGCCTTGCCGCCGCGCAGCGCGACAAGCAGGCTCTTGTAAGCGAGCTGGCCCAGACCCGCGCCGCCTTCCTTGAACAGATTTCGCAGCTGATGTCCCGGATGCGCGACGATACCGCCCGCGTCTCCCCGGCGCAGCAGCCTGCCTCGGTTATAGCGTATCCGCCGTATCCTCCTTTCGGCTATCAGCAGGCGGCGCCTCAGGCGCAGCCCGTGCCCGCGCAGGCGGCTCCCGCTCCCGCCGCGGATGATAACAGCCGCCAGCAGATGCTGGAGGCGCAGCGGACCGCGCAGGAGCGCCTGGCCGCGCTGGAGATTGCCGAGCAGGACAAGCTGCGCGCCATCAACGGCCTGATGCGCCTCAAAAGCGCTCTTATAAAGATGAAGGCCGTCAACGTCGCGCTGGACAGGGAACTAAAGCAGCTTCTCGCTGACAAGGAGCGTTTTGAAACCGCCGCGCGCGAAAGCGACGCCCTGGCCAAAAAGCTCCAGGTGGAAAAGGAAGCCGACAGCGCCGCCGCCCGCCTTACCGCCGCGCTGGCGCAGAAACTTAAAGAGGATTTGGACTCCCAGAACGTCAACGCCGATTATCTCAAGCGCCGCATGGAGGAAAAGAACATCCAGATACAGACGCTTGAAAGTGAAATGCGCCGCGTCCAGCGCGAGCAGCAGGATAAAACCGAGGAGTTCGCCGCCCTGCTGTCCACCCGCGCGCGCGAGTACCAGAATCAGTTTGAAGAGCTGGAAAAACAGATTTCCGATTACAAGGACCAGATAGCCGGGGTGTCGCAGAAACTCTCGGACGAGCAGACACTCCGCCAGGAACTGGAGAAAGCCCTGGTCGCCGCCAACGTCGCCGCCCAGAAAACCGAAGAGGAAATGCAGGCCGCGCTGGACCAGAACACCCTGCTGGATAAGGCCAAGGCCAATATCGCGGCGGACAAGGCGCGCCTTGCCCAGGAATTCCAGCAGACGCAGGCCGAAAAGGCCGAGCTTACCTTCAAGATGTTCAAGGCGCAGCAGCAGTCGCAGGAGCTGTTCAGGCAGACGCAGGTTCTCAACCAGATGCTGGCCCAGATGAACGACAAGGCCGCGCATGACGCCCGGTATATGGAGGAACTGAGGGCCATGATAGAACAGTTCCGCCGGCGCGAGCAGGCGGTCGTAACCGCCAACAGCCAGCTGCGCGCAATGCTTTCCGACGAAATAGACAAGGCTGCCGTGATGGAATCCGGACTAAAGGGAATTCTGATGCGCGAGGTTGCCGCCGCGGCGGAGCTCAAGCGCCGGCTGGATCGCTACGACGCCATCGCCAAGACCGCCATAAGCCGGCTGAAGTGGACGCTTTTCGGCAAGGGCTGACCCCCCCGTTTTATGCCCAGAGCCCTGAAATATATTATTTTAGCCGCCACTGCGGCGGCGCTGCTGTCCAACCGCTCGTTCCGCAAAATGGCCGGCAATTATTCCGAAATGCGCCGCCTCAAATCGCAGGAGACGCGTCTTGACGCAGAGCGCGCCAGCCTCAATGCCGAGAAGGCGCGGCTGCTGAATGTCTCGGACGATTATGTGGAGCGGCTGGCCCGCAAGGACCTCAACCTCGTCCGCAAGGGCGAGATGGAGTTCCGCTTCGTCCCGCCGGCGCATTAACGACATGCTCATCAAACAGCTAAAGCTCGGCCTGATGGCCAATTTCAGCTATATCGTCGCGGAAAAGGAAGGCGGCGATTGCGTCCTGATAGACCCTTCCTGGGATATAAAGGCCATACTCGCCGCGGCGGAGGCGGCCAGTCTCAGCATCAAGGCCGCTTTTCTGACTCACGGCCACTTTGACCATTCAAAACGGATAGACGCGCTGCTTAAAACAACTCCGGTTTATGTGGAGGAAAGCGACCTCTCTTTCCTGGAAGCCGACGGAAAACTTTTCAGGACATTCAGGGGCGACTCGGTTTTTTCGCCGGCGGGCTTTGAAATCCGCGCTCTTCACACTCCGGGCCACAGCCCCGGCTGCGTCTGCTATCTGGTTGGCGGCAATCTCTTCACCGGCGACACGCTTTTCGCGGGCGCGGTAGGCCGGGTTGACCTGCCCGGCTCGGATCCGCGGCTGATGGGGGAGAGCCTGCGCAGACTCGCCCGCCTCCCGCCGGAGACCGCCGTCTACCCCGGCCACGCCTACGGCGAAACCGACTCCTCCACCATCGGCGAGCAGCTGCGCGAAAACATTTACATGCAGAACGCCGCGCGATGAGCCGCTTTGCATTGGTCACCGATTTTGACGGCACGGTTACCACCCGGGATGTGGGGGATTTTATTTGCCTCCGTTTCGGGGTTGCGACGGCGGAGGATATAGAGCTTTCATACGCCGCCGGCGTCTGCGTGCAGGACTGGGTGAAAAAATTCTTCGGCAGGCTGCGGCGCGGCCCGGACGAGGTGCGCAGCCTCGTCCTGGGAAAAATCAGGATGCGGGCGGGTTTTGCGGAGGCTGCGCGCCTGTTGGCGCAAAACGGCGCGCCGGTTGAAATAACCAGCGGCGGGCTGGATATTTACATCAAGCCGCTGCTGGAGAAATGGGGCGCGCCGGATATTAAATTGTTTTGCGGCGCGGCGCGTTACGGCAAAAACGGCTACCGTGTCCGCTATCCCTGGAAAATGAAGCTGGACGATTTGAAGGCTTCCCGCGTGCGGTTTCACCGGCGGCGGGGGAGGAAAGTGATATTCTGCGGCGACGCGGCGTCGGATTTCAGGGCCGCCCGCGCCGCCGATATTGTGTTCGCGCGCGGCAGGCTGCTGGAAATGTGCCGCGCCGCAGGGGTGAAAGCCGCGCCGCTGGAGAGTTTTTCGGCTGTGGCGGAGGCTGCCGGGCTTGTCCGGCGGGATGGTTCGGGGCGGCGGGCCCAAACCGGCGCGCGGTGCCAAAGCCGCGGAAAAACCGCGAAGGCGGGCGCGCGCTGATATGCACCCGTATCTGTTTTCAATCGGCGATTTCCGGCTGGCCTCCTACGGCGCGTTCGCGGCGGCGGGATACCTGGCCGCGATGGTGTACGCGCGCTATAACGCGCGCCGCGCCGGGTTTGATCTGAATGTGCTGTGGGATTTGTTTGCCGCGCTGATAGCCGGCGCGCTGCTGGGCGGCAAAATCGCCTACGTCGCGCTGTTGTGGAACAGCTTTCCCGGCGAGGGATTGTCAAGGATGTGGGCCGTGCTGCGGGATTTCAGGAATGGTTTCGTGTTTTTGGGCGGGTTTGCGGGGGGCGCCGCTGCGGGATACTGGTTTTCCCGGCGCGCTAAATTCTCCTTTTGGGCGGCGGCGGACATGCTGGCCCCCGCAATCGCGCTGGGACACGCGATAGGGCGCATAGGCTGCTTCATGGCGGGCTGCTGCCATGGCTCGCCGTCGCATTTCCTGGCGGTGCGGTTCACCGACCCTGATTGCCTTGTGTCTAATAATCTGCTGGGCGTGCCGCTGCATCCGGCGCAGCTTTACGAGTCCGCCGGCAATTTCGCGTTGTTTGCGATATTGCATACAATATATCCGAAGCGGCGCGGCGAAGGCGCGGTGTTTGCCGCCTACTGCGCGGGGTATTCGGTTCTCCGTTTCTGTTTGGAATTCCTGCGCGGCGACGAGCGCGGGGGGGGGGCAATGGGGTTGTCTCCGTCGCAGATAGGTGCGCTGTTTGTGCTTGCGCTGTGCGCTGTTTATTATGCGAGGAGACATGCAAAAACTTGATATCGTATTTTCCGGCGGGGCGATGCGGCTGGACGCTTTTCTGGCCCGCGCGCTGGACGGCTGCCCGCGCGTCCTGTGCAAGGAACTGGTCAAATCCGGCGCGGTGCTGGTCAACGGGAAACCGGCAAAGCCGTCTTACATGCTCTGCGGCGGCGACGCGGTGGTGGCCGAGCTTGCCGCGCCAAAGCCGGACGCCGCGCGTTTTCGGGCCATGATACTCAGCGAGGACCGCCATATAACCGCGATTTCAAAGCCCGCGGGGCTGCTGGCGCATCCGCTGTCCCCGGCGTGGGAATCCTCGCCGGATCTGGCGTTTTCTGGCGAGGTTACGCTGGCCGCGCTTATCCTGTCCGCTTATCCGAAGCTGCCGCAGGACGGGGTCAGCCGCGCCGGGCTGGTGCATCGCCTTGATCGCGAAACCAGCGGCGTGATGCTTATCGCCAAGACCGTGCCGGCGCAGGAGAATCTGCTGGCCCAGTTCCGGCACCGCGAAACAGAAAAAACATATTTGTGCATAGCCAGAGGCGCTGTTAAAGACGATGCCGGGGTGATAGACGTTCCCATAGGCCGCATAACCGGAGGCAAGCTCAAGGCCTCGCATATCGGCAGGGACGCCGTAACCGAATACCGCGTTCTGGAAAGGAAAACCGGAAAGACGCTTCTGGAGCTGCGCCCCCGCACCGGGCGCACCAATCAGCTGCGCGTGCATATGGCCTGGCTGGGCCATCCCGTCATGGGTGATAACGCCTACGGCAAGGACAACGCCGCGCCCCGGCTGATGCTGCATTCCCGGAGCATAGAATTCGCCCATCCCCATACCGGACGAAAAACGCTGGCGAAAGCCCCCGTGCCGCAGGATTTCGAGGCTTACTGGCGCGCCGACTGAAGCTGGCAATTTTGTCCCTTTCCGTAAACCTGAATGTTTCAGTCGGTTGCGGGACCGGGGCGAAAAAGCGAGAAACAATGCCGGGCAAAATTATCCGCGCGCGCCTCGCTGCGTGAAAGGATAATTTTTTGTGAAGGCGGCATGAGGCGGTTTTTTCAAAATCCCGCAATCCAGTTGAAGCATTCAGGTAAAAACAGAAACCCCGCATCGCGGGGTTTTTCAAATGGCGGGACAGACTGTATAATATCAAGAACTTTTACCGCAGTTTTTTTATGGTGAACACCCACACCTGTCCGGTAAAAGAACAGGGGGGAATCCTTCGTTTGGTAAAATTGTTTTGCTAAAGAACACTTTTACCGACAGAGGATTCCCTTGGCTTATTCTACCACAATCCTGAATCAGTTGTTGAATCTTCTACGGGGACATGATTTTGAAAATGCCGTCTCCGCCTGTTGCGCGGACCGCTATGTGAAGTATTTCAACACATGGCAGCAGCTTATCGTGTTGCTTTACGCTCAGGCTTCCGGCAAGGACAGTCTCCGCGCCATTCAAAACGGCCTCTCGACTCATCCTCAGCAGCTTTACCACCTCGGACTTTCTCAGCCCGTCGCCAAATCCACTCTCGCCGACGCCAACGCCCGCTGCCCCTATCGCGTCTTTGAAACGCTGTTTTACAGCTTGCTTAAGCGCTGCTCCGCCCTTGCGCCGCAGCATGGCTTCCGCTTTAAAAACAGGCTTGTTTCGCTTGATGCCACCACTATCGAGCTTTGCCTCTCCGCCTTCCCCTGGGCTAAGTATAAAACGCTCAAGGGCGCGTTGAAACTGCACTGCTCGCTGGACCATCGCGGCAATATCCCCGACTTCGTTGTCATAACGGATGGCAAACACTATGAAACAACTGTCGCAAGAGCCGCTTTCCCTATTGTGCCGGACAGCATATATTGCTTTGACCGGGGCTATACCGATTTCATCTGGTATCAACGGATACAGGACAAGGGCGCTTTCTTTGTTACGAGGGCCAAAGACAACCTCAAATACGCAATAGCCGGACAGCAGTCCGTTCTATCGGGCAAGGGTGTGATATCGGGCACGGAAATCACGCCGCAAGACCCTCAGACCAAGCGCGATTATCCCGGCACGTTGAGGCTGATAGAATACTACGACGAGGAAAATGACAGACTATTCCGGTTTTTGACCAACAATTTCGCGCTGGCAGCCTCAACAATTGTAAAGTTGCAACCAAAAATGACCCATTAGTTGCAACGAAAATTGACCCGCCCTTAATGCATTTTTAACACATTTCCGCTGGTCTGTAAACCTTTGCCAGCCTTTCCTTTTTCTCCTGCTTCC
>JBAZJT010000015.1 GCA_041651175.1 Elusimicrobiales bacterium
ACAGAACCGCTTTTGTTGCGTTTCTTCCTGACAAACATAACTATATTTTATCAACGGGACACCCAAATTCCAATACCCCTCCGACGAGGACGGGCTGATTTTAGAGAGGATTGGCGAAGTCAGGAAAAAAATTCCCTTGTTACGAGTTCACTTGTCCGGCGGCGGATTCGGGGGAATCGCCTGCTATGACGCGCAGGAAAGCGGCGCCGTAGCGCGCCATCTTGGCTTCGCCCACGCCTTTTATTTCCAGGAAAGCCTCCGGCGTCGCCGGCTTGGCGGCGGACATGTCGGCCAATGCCGCGTCGTGAAACACCACATAGGGCGGCAGGCCCAGCCTGTCGGCGATAAGCCGGCGCAACTGGCGCAGCCGCGCAAACAACTCCTGGTCCGGGGATAGGGCGGCCTGCTGCGCCGTTTTGGATTTTTTCCCGGCGCGGCGCGGCGGCGCGGCGGGAACGCCCAGCTGCACGCCCCCCTCCCCCCGGCAGAAGGCGCGCCCGGCTTCGGTTATTTTCAAAAGGGGATAATTGTCGCGCTCTTCCACGGCCAGGAAATCCTGCACTATAAGCTGGTCTATCCAGGAGCGCACCGCCGTCCTGCCGGCATCTTTGAGCAGGCCGAAAACCTTCAGCTTGTCGTGGCCGTTGCGCGAGGCGCGCCCGTCGTCTTTGCCCAGCAGCAGGTCCGACACGTATACCGAGCCGAAGCGGCCTTCTGTGCGCCAGGCGGCGCTGAGGATTTTCTTTGCGGTCAGGACGGCCTCTTCCTCCGGCAGGGCTTTGGTCTCGCCGAGGCAGACATCGCAGGCATTGCAGTTTTGCGCGTCATATTCCGCGCCGAAATGCTTCGCTATCAGCCGGTGGCGGCATAAGGGCGAGACGGCGTAGCGGCCTATGCCGGCTATCTGCCGTTCTATGGCCGCGCGCCGTTCCGGCGGGAGCGCGCCGTCGGCCAGCGCCAGCCGGCGGTGCATGGCAAGGTCCGGGGCCGAAAACAAAAGAACACATTCCGCCGGAAGGCCGTCGCGCCCCGCGCGGCCGGATTCCTGCTGGTAATGTTCCACCGAGCGCGGCGTGTTGGCATGTATCACATATCGCACATTGGAGCGGTCTATGCCCATGCCGAAGGCGATTGTGGCGGCGATGACGTCTATGCGCTCGCGCACGAAGCCGTCCTGCGCCTGCGCCCGCTCCTGTGCGGAAAGGCCGGCGTGGTAAGGCGCGCAGGAAATTCCCGCACGTTTAAGCCCGCCGGCCAGCCGCTCCACCTCTTTGCGGGTTTGCGCGTAGACTATTCCCCCCTCCCCTTTGTGCCGCGACACTATGTCCAGTGTCTGCCCCAACTGGTCGCCGCGCGGGAAGGCGCGGTAAATAAGGTTGGGCCTGTCCGGGTGGCCGCACAGCAGCGCCGGCTCGCGCAGCGCAAGCTGCCGCCGGATGTCCTGCTGGACTTCCGGCGTGGCGGTTGCGGTCAGCGCCATGCGGGCTGCCGAGGGAAACCTGTCCATCACCTGGGTGAGGCGGCGGTATTCGGGGCGGAATTCGTGGCCCCAGTGGGAGACGCAGTGCGCCTCGTCTATGGCGAAAAGAATTGGTTGCGTGGCGAATTCAAATAAATCCCCGGCCAGAAGCCTTTCGGGGCTGACATACAGAAGCTGCGTCCTGCCCGCCGCCAGGCTGCGGTAGGCGGCGCGGCGCTGTTCAGTGTCCAGGTTTGAATGCAGCGCGTCCGCCGCCAGCCCCGCCTCGCGCGCGGCGGCTGTCTGGTCGTCCATAAGCGCGATAAGCGGGGAGATGACTACAACAAGTCCGCGCCCCGCCGCCGCAGGCAGTTGGTAGCAGAGGCTTTTGCCGCCGCCGGTGGCCATGACCAGCAGGCAGTCCCTGCCGGACAACGCGAATTCCGCCGCTTCACGTTGCAGCGGGCGGAAAGACGAATAGCCCCAGTGCCGGCGCAGAATTTCTTCAAGTTTCATGCAATTGGGCGCTGCGCGCGCATGACCGGTTTGTCCCGCCGCAGCGCTATTTGGGATTGTCTTGCGGGGCGCAGCGCAGCGCGCTGTTTTTCATGCCGTAGGCGGCATATATGACAATCCCCAGAATCATCCAGACTACAAGCCGCACCCATGTCTGCCAGGGAAGCGACGCCATCTGGCCCAGCGAAATCAGCACGCCCATCACCGGCACGAAAGGCACCAGCGGCGTCTTAAACGGGCGCGCCCGCTCCGGCTGGGTGCGGCGCAGTATCCAAATCCCCGCGCAGACTATCGCAAAAGCCAGCAATGTGCCGATGGAGACCATTTCCCCCAGTATCCCTATGGGCAGCAGCCCGGCAAGCAATGCCGCCAGCGCGCCGGTTACCATGGTTGTTATATGCGGCGTCCTGAATTTCGGATGCACCTTGCGGAACACCGGCGGCAGCAGCCCGTCGTTGGACATGGAAAAGAATATGCGCGGCTGGCCCAGCAACAGCACCAGCATCACCGAGCTTAACCCCGCCACCGCGCCCAGTTTCACAAACGGCCTAAGCCACATAAGCCCCTGCCCCGCGGCGTCTACGCCCACGGCCATCGGGTCCGGCACGTTGAGCAATTTGTAGCTGACTATGCCGGTAAGCGTCAGCGCGACTAGAATGTAGAGCACCGTGCACGCCGCAAGCGAGCCCAGAATTCCTATGGGCATGTCGCGCTGCGGGTTTTTGGTTTCCTGTGCGGTGGTGGAGACCGCGTCAAAGCCTATATAGGCGAAAAAGATGACGCCCGCGCCGCGCAGAATGCCGCTCCAGCCGAATTCGCCGAACGGGCCGGCATTGGGCGGTATGAAGGGCGACCAGTTGGCGGGGTTGATGAACTTGAACCCGAAGGCGATAAACATCAGCACCACCGCCACCTTTATGCCCACGATGACGCTGTTGAATTTGGCCGATTCCTTTATGCCTACCACCAGAAGCGCCGTTACCGCCGCTATGCCAAGCATAGCGGGAAGGTTTATTATGCCCATGCAGTGCGGCAGCGCCGCCACGTCTAAGCCTTTGGCGGCGAGGGCGGAGGCCGCCTCCCGGGAGAGTATTACCCAGCCCTGTCCCGGCGCCTGCACCAGATGCGCGCCGCAGGCGTTGGTAAGCTCCGGCGGCAGGTTTATGCCGAAATCGCGCAGGAAGCTTACCACATATCCCGACCAGCCCACCGCCACCGTGGCCGCGCCGAAAAGATATTCCAGTATCAGGTCCCAGCCGATTATCCAAGCGGCAAGCTCGCCCAGAGTTGCATAGGCGTAGGTGTAGGCGCTGCCCGCCACCGGCAGCATGGCGGCGAATTCCGCGTAGCAAAGCCCCGCGAAAGCGCAGCCGAATGCGGAGAAAATGAAGGATAAAACTATGCCGGGGCCGGCATACTGCGCGGCGGCCTGGCCGGTAAGCACGAAAATCCCCGCGCCTATGATGCCGCCTATTCCAAGCAGCGTCAGGTCCAGCGCGGTCAGGCTTTTCTTCAGAGAATGGTCTTTGTCCGAGGAAAGACAGATAAGTTCGTCTATTGATTTGACCTGAAACAGCTTTTTCCCGATGCTCATGCGCGGCCTCCGATAAAACAGCGGCGGGCGGAGTTTGCTCCGCCCGCCGCATCGCTCAATGGTTTATTTGTCCGTCTTTTTGTCCGCCGCGGGCTGCGCGGAAGCCGCCGGAGCGGCGGGAGCCTGGGCCGGCGCCGCTTCCTGCGGGGCGGCCGGCGGCATGATCTCAAGCAGTTCCACTTCAAAAACCAGCGTCGCGCCGCCGGGTATTTTGGGGCGGCGTCCTTCGTCGCGGTAGGCGGTATCGGAGGGGCAGACCAGTTTGGCCTTGCCGCCGGCTTTCATTTTCTGCAGCGCCTCGGCCCAGCAGGGTATTATGCCCTGGAGCGGAAACACCGCCGGCGTGCCGCGCTTTACCGAACTGTCAAAAACCCGGCCGTCTATAAGCGTGCCGTGATAATGCACTTTCACGGTGTCGGTAATCGCGGGAGATGCGCCTGTGCCCTCTTTAACCGGCACTATGACCACGCCGTCCGGCAGAACCGCCGCGCCCTTTTCCTGGGCGGCCTTGCCGGCGAATTTTTTGCCCTTTTCCTTCATGAGGGCGATATGTTTCGGGCTTCTGTCCTGCGCCATGGTTTCTATGTCTTTTTGCGCGTCCTCGAAATTCTTTGCCGGTTTTTTGCCCTGGGCCGCGTCGGCGAAACCTTTCTGTACCTTTGCGTATTCATCGGGGGTGAGCATGAATATGTCCAGCCCCTGCCCCGCCCAGTATCCGAGCGAGTAGAACACGCTGTCTCCCGCCTTCTGTTCGGCCTTGGGAGCGCTTTTGGCCTTTTCCGCTGTTTTTACCGCGGCAGCGCCGGCTTGCGCCGATGCCAGCACCGGGCACGCAACCGCCGCCGCGATAGCAAATGACAATGTTCTCATCATATTCCCCTTGTCTTACCCGTTTTCCTGCTGCGGCAACGGGTTTAAGATATGCGCCAATTTCATGCGCGCATTTCCTGTTACTCTACAAAATGCGGCGCGCAAAAGCAAAAAAACGCGCCGCCAGCCGCCGATGCGCGGCAACTGCTATTCGCTCGCGCCGGAAAACTTGTTGTAAAGCCAGGCGACCAGCAGGCCGCCGATGCCGGCATCGGCAAAGCCCCATATCCCGCCGACAATGCTGCCCGCAAAAGTGGGCTTGTAGCCGATGTAGAAAGTTGACATCGCCTGCGCTATGCCGTTGCCCCAGCCGCAGAAAATGTTTATCAGGCCAAGCAGGAATATGCTTGCGCCCCACACGATGCCAAGGCTGAGCGCGAACGCGCGCTCATTGAGTTTATTCATACTATCCCTCTCTGTTCGTTGATTTGCGGTCGCGGTGGGCATGCGCTCCCCGGCCTATTGAGCGGCAGCCGACGGCGCTATTTCTTGGAATTCGCTGAACACCGTCTTGTCCTTGCGCTGGAACACAGGCAGCCAGTACGGGAAGTCAAAGCTCAGCGAAATTCTGTGGGTGTAGCCCAGTTCCCCCATCGGCACGAATGCGTAGTCCAGGTTGAAAAATTGCAGGCCTATGCCCGCGCCAAGCGAAATGCCGCTTGCTCCGCCGGTTATCTTCATCTGCTGCGAGTTGATGCCGGCGCGCAGGCTCAGGCGCATGTTTTCCTGGGCAATGGTGCTGTATTGGGCTCCCAGTGTGAAATAATATGGCCCGGCTTTCTGCAGCACCAAATCGCTTGCCACCAGAAAATCCGGGAACGGCGATATGGAGCCGCCCAGCTTTACGTTAAGTGGCAGCGGATCCACCTGCTGGTCAAACTGCGGGCCGCGCCCGAGATTTTGCAGCACAAAGCCAAGCCGGTACGGCAATTCGGAAAAATAATAGGCCATGAGGCCGAAATCCATCATATAGGCGCTGGCGGATTCCATTATCCGGGAGTTGACATACCGCATGGTAACACCCATGGACACGTCGTGATCCTTGTCCGACAGTTCCAATATGGCGCGGCTGTATGTGAGATTGTATGCCATGTCGCGCGGGCTGAAAGTGGAGCCGGTCAACGTGCCGTCCATGTCCGCATAGGGGATGTCGCCTATGTTGGTCATCAGCAGCGAGGCGCCCAGGACCGAGTAATAGTTAAGCCTCTGCGCATACGCCATGTACTGGTATGAGATGTCCGCCGCGTAGTTTGCGCGCATGAAGGTTGCGGAATATTTGTTGGTCTGCACCAATCCTGCGGGATTCCAGTAGCAGGCGGAGGCGCCTTCGGCCACTGCGGTATACGCCCCCCCCATGCCGGCGGCTTTGGCGTCCACTCCCAAGTTCAGAAAATCCATCGCCGCGGTGCCGGCGTTGTTGACGGTGAACGCCTGCGCCCGCGCCTGCTGGGCCAGCGCGGCCAGCGCGCACAGCGACGCCAAAAGGAGGCGGCTCATCTTTCCACCGCCAGCTTGAGAATTTTAGAGCCGCCCGCCCCGTTGAGCACCGCCAGATATACCCCGCTGGCAACGTCGGCGCCGCCGGAATTCTTGCCCGGCCAGGAAATAGCGGTGGACCCCGCGCCTTCCCATACTTTGACCCCGCTGAGCGTGTATATCCGCACCGAAGTGTTCGGCGGCAGATTGCGGAAAGTAACCGAGCCCTGCCCCCTGTTGGGATAGAACGGATTGGGCGATACGTACGCGGAGTCCAGATTGGTTATGGGCGCAGGTTGTATGATTTGCAGTCTGGAGACTCTGTCCAGCGCCACGGAAAATTGTTTCGCGGATGAATTTACTGTGGTTTGCATCGGCTTGCATTGGTTAACATCATTTAACCGCGCCAGCGCAAGCAGACTTTTGTCGGTTATTGCGGCAAACTCGTCTGCGGTGTTGTTTGTGGAATAACCTATGGTGATTTGCAGCGGCGTGCGCGGCTGTATATTGTCAGTCGTGTATATTGAAAACGACGGGCATGTGGTGGAGGCGGTCACGCCGTGATTGCAGACATGGCTGGCTCCGGTTCCCACGCAGGTGTCGGTGCCGAATGCGTCCTCCGAAACCGCAACCAACGTGGCGGTTGACAAAAACGCGCCTGCCGGTACGGTAAGCTGCAAAGTCCGCCCGTCGGTAAACGCGCCGGAGAGCTGCCCATCCCCCGCCGCCAGCACCAGTGAGCCTGCCGGCGCGCACTGCCCCGACCCTTTGCACGGCCCCGCGCCGGTAACAATATAGCCGTTTGGGAACAGCGGCGTAACCAGAGTGTTCACGCCCGCCTTGTTTTGCGTCATTACGGAGAAATAATAGGTGGATTGCGAGCGCAGCCCCGTAACCACATAAGTGGAAAGCGTCAGGTTGGTGGATGTGTCCACCAGCAGCTGGAAAGTGCCGGAAGTCCCGGACGGGTCGGTGGACATGTAGATTATATACTGGGTGTAATCGGGATTTTTCTGCGGGTCCCACACCAGCTTTGCTGTGGACGCGGTGACTTCAGCGGCGACAAATCCGGTGTTGCCCGGCGCCTGGGCGCGGGTGTATGTGGAGGTGGTCAGATACACCGGCGGAGTGGTTTGCACCTCCTGGGTGTTTACCGCGGTAACCCTCATGGCATAGCTGGTATTTGGGATAAGCGTCGTCGCAGCTCCGGTTATGGGCGCGGTGCTGGGTGCGGTTTGTGCTATGGTTTCGGTGAATATCTCGCTGGTGGATGAGAACGCCGCGTCAGTTGAAATTTCCAGTATGTATGTTGTTCCGGGCGGGTTGTGTATGGCGTACCAAGTGCCGGTCATGCTGGATTCGGACACCGTTACCGCCTGCGTCGGATGCGGGGTGGCCGGTTCCGCCATTGTATAGGTGGTCGGGCTGGAGACCAACGCGGTCTGCATGTCGCAGTTTAAATTGTTGCAGGTCTGCACCATTATGGAATAGGCCGTGTTGGGCAAGAGGCCGCCCTCGTTGTAGAAAGGCGTGTAATCGGCGGGTATGATGGCTATGCTGCTGGAGGTGGACGTGAATATCCTGTAGGCGTACGGTGTGGTGGTGGAGGCCGCCGGAACAGCGGCATTCCAGTTCCAGTGCACCACGGTGGAACTGAAAGCCACGCCGTTGATGGTTTCCGGCGCGCTGATTGCAAGCGCCGGCAGCGGAGTGCCGACATACAGCGGCCATGCGTTGGAGTATTGCGCGTTCTCTCCCACGCGGAACTGGTACCAGCCGTTGGGCAGATTGGGAATGTCTATGGTTATGGAGGACGGCAAAAGCGACCAGTTTGCCAGGCTGTCCGCCGGGTGGTAGGTGTCTGTGGACAAAAGCGCGGTCGCGTACACGTAGGTGCTCAGGTCCAGCATGTAGCCGCTGGGCGTGTCTGTCATGTATATGCAGACGCGCGGATGGTTGTGGGAGGTGTTGCTTGTCCCCCCGCCGGAGGCTTCCGTTATGCCGAAAAACGTTGTTGTCGCGCTGCGCAGCGTTATCGGCGCGCCGGTGTTGCTGTATACGGTGGTGTCGGCTGAAAGCTCCGTGGGGCTGCGCATAAGAGGCGGGTCGGTGGCGTCGCGCGGTTCCATGAAATAGGATGTTTCCGTGCTGGGCAGATAATGGTGGTTGCCGTCGTATCCGCCGGCAATTATCATGTTCCCGTCCGGCATGATGGTGGTGGTGTGGTCCACCCTGGAAACGCCAAGTTCATATGATGAGCCTGGTTGATTGAGAATGCGGCCAATCATAGTGTTGGGAAGTTCCGTGTATTGCAACGACACTATGCCCTGAGCCTGAACGAGCGATGAATCCGCCCCCGCCGCGCTGGCTCTTGCCCCGCCGATGAACATGATGTTCCCGTTTGGCAGCAGAGTGGCGGTATGACGATAACGCGGAACGTCCACGCGGTCCTGCACGGATGGTGTTTCCAGATCGTACTTTACCGGGAAATTCATCTGCGTCCAGGTGTCTGTGTCCGGGTCATATATTTCCTCGCTGAAAATTTCGCCCAGATTATTGCTTCCCCCTGCCACAAGGACGTTGCCGAATCTTGTCAGTGTGGCCGTGTGGTAATAGCGCGCCGTGTTCATGGCATGGACCGCTGTCCATGTATTGGCGGCGGGATTGTATATTTCTGCGGATGACAATGCCTGCCCGCCGTTGTATCCGCCGGCGACAAGTATTCTGCCATCATGCAATATCGTGGCGGTGTGGTAGGTTCGCGCCGCGTTCATGGAGGCCAGCGTTACCCATGCTGCGGTGCTCACCTGTGTCGCGGGGTTTACAGTTGAGAAATAAACCTCGCAGGAGGAGGTGTAACTGCCGCTGTTGGCCCTGCCGCCCATGACCATGACTCTTCCGGCGTACGGCCCTGACGGCAGAAGCACTGTGGTATGGCCCTGCCTTGCCGTGTTCATGGAGGATGTTTGCACGAAAGCGTTGGCTCCAGTGTAATAGATATCCGTGTTTGCCGCTATGCCGGTTGAGACTCCTTGCGTATAGCCGCCTGTGACCAGCACATTTCCGTCGGACATGAGTGTCGCCGCATGCCCGGTTCTAGGCAAGGAAAGCCTGCCGTTTGCCAGCGTCCAGACATTTGTGCCCTGGGCATAATATTCGCCGGTGTTGTGTGTCGCAAAACCATCGGAACCGCCAATTACAAGCAGCCGGTTGTCCGGGAGCAACGTTGCGGTATGCCCGCCCCTGGCATAATTCATTATCGCGCCAGAGTTCCAAACCGGAGGCCAGTATGACAGGGCGCCGGAAACATTTGTGGATTCCGTGCCTGAACAATCGTTATAGGGGTATGCGCCGGTGGGTATGCATTTTTTTCCGCCGGCGGCCAGCATGATGGAACCGGGTGTGTACAAAGACGAGTTTGCAAGAGTGCCGTACACATTGGCAAACATGGAACTGGCCGGGTCTGCCGGAATGCTGGCGTTGGGACTGCCACCTATCACCCAGTGATGCGCGCCGGTGTTGGTTGCCAGACTGTCTCCGCCCGGGTTTACCCTGTATGAGACGAAATCCGAGGAAATCATGCCGGCTATGACGACAGTCGCCGTTTGCGTGTTAAAGGAGTCGCTGGCTGTTACAGGGGAGATGAAATACAAAGCCGCTCCGCCTATGTCGCTGTTGGCGAATATGTTCGGGGCAATGGTGATAGGGCTGGAGTTGATGATGCCGCTGCTTGTGGTTATTGTGCCCTCAATTCCAACGAACTGCATGGTTACCTGCACTTCCGGCATCCCGGTGAGCGCGTTAATAACCACCGGTGTTGACAACCCCACGCTGAGCGCTGTCCCGCTTGTGATTGCCACGGTCAGCGTGCCAACATCGTAGGCCCCTGTTAGTGTACCGGATTGCAGTATGGCATACGCCTGCTTCAACTGCGATGTGCCGTCGGCCACGTAGTCGGTTTCTTTAAGCGGTATGGTAAACATCAGTGTGCAGTAGGAGTTGTTCGGATCCAGATTGACGGTTTGTCCCTCCGCCAGCGGAGCATTGAATGCCAACTGGCAGGCTTCGGGATTTGTGGTGGTGCCGGAAAAATCTCCGGGCTTGAATGACGCCGTCCCGCTGGGTGATTGCAGGTATAACGGATATGAAAACGAATCGTCCGGTGTTATCGGCGCCATGAAGGTGCCTTTGAGAACCTGATGGTTGACAAGCTGCGACATCGGAGATGTAAAATCCAGGTTTAAATCGGAATTCTCAATATAATGCTGCGTTATATCCGACGGGCGGCTGAAATATGCCTGGCCGTTGGCTATTATGCCCGTGGCCGACATTGTCCATGAATGCGTGCCTCTCAGGGCAATAACGGAGTTGGAGTTTATTGTGCCGTTGCTGTACGGGTATGTGGAAATCGGTGTCAGGTATATTTTCGTTACATCTCCCTGTATTTTCAGCGGACCGGAAAAATACTGGGTGGTGACATTGCCGAGTCCGCCGTAAAGCACGACTTTTCCCTGCGTATCCAGCGCCGCGCTGTGGGAGGCAAGCCGCACCGGCATATTCTCTCCGGGAATGACGGCGCTGGTGTACGGGTCGTAGAATTCCGTTGAGTCTATGTACCCCATGCAGTTGCCGAAAATATATTGGTTGCCGGCATTGTAGCCGCCGGCTACAAGCACTCTGCCGTTGTTCATGGCTGTGGCCGTGTGGAATGCGCGTGCGCGGCCCAGCGCCGGACCGCCGGCGACGCTTTGTTTGTCCGGTAGGTAGAGTTCGGTGGTTGAGATGTAATAGCTTGTGGTCGAGGCGCCAAGCGCCGGATTATATCCCCCTGCCAAAAATACCGTGCCGCTTGGCAGCAAAGTGGCGGTGTGGCCCCACCTGGCCGTGGCCAACGTGGCCGAAAGCGGGGTTACGGTGGGCAATACCGCGGGCAGCGGGTTCACAAGCTCAAGCGAGTTCAGCGCGTTCCCGGAGGCATCCCTGCCTCCGGCTATGAGAACCGTGCCGTCTTTAAGCAACGTGGCGGTGTGCGCGGTGCGCGGTGCGCCGAGGCTGCCGCACCACCTTAGCAAATGTGTCGTGGGATTGTATGTGCAGACGGAATTGGTTGTTACAACGCCGCTGTCGTCTGTGCCGCCGGCCACCAGCACGTCTCCGCTGGGCAGCAACGTGGCCGTGTGCGACGAGCGCGCCAGCGTCGCCACCCCCCCCCACAGCGGCGTATAATTGTGATAGGCGTAATCCTTTACGGAGTATTCCTGTATGGTGCCGGTGTAAGACGGCGAATCGTCGGTGTTGGTGTTTCCGCCGATGACCAGGAAGTTCCCGCTCGGAAGCAGGGTCAGGGTGTGGTTAAACCGCTGGACAAGCTGCGCCTGCGCGGCGGAACAGGCCATAAACACCGCCGCGACGGCTGGCGCCAGCGCTCTGCGCAAAACTGCGGCGTTTCTGGGCAACGCTGTCATCGTAAGGATAGTCTACAAATAGAATCACTGGAAAGCAACAGCAAGTTTTTGCCGCTGCGGAGTGTGTTCTAACCGGCGCCCCTGCGATAAGAGGTATTGCCGAAAAAATTGTTTTGAAATCTGGAGCGGGCGATGGGAATCGAACCCACGTCTAGAGCTTGGGAAGCTCCCATTCTACCATTGAACCACGCCCGCGACAATATAATTCTAACTCAAAATACGGCGGATTGCAACTACACATCGCCTGTCTTGCGTATGAGTCGCAGGAACTCGTCGCGGGCGGCGGCGTCTTTTTTGAGCTCGCCCAGCATGGCGCTGGTGACGCAGTTGGTCTCGGATGATTTTGCGCCGCGCATTTCCATGCACAGATGCCGCGCCTCCACTATGACGGCCACCCCGCGCGGCGAAAGTTTTTTGTCCAGTATGTCGGCTATCTGGCGGGTAAGCCGCTCCTGCACCTGCAGCCGCGCGGCCAGCGCGTGGACCAGCCTGGGCATTTTGGACAGGCCCACTATTTTGCCGTCGGGGATATAACCGATGTGGACCTTGCCGAAAAACGGCAGCATGTGATGCTCGCACATGGAATAAAAGTGGATGCCCGTAACCGCGACCAGGTCGTCGGACTGCACTTTGAAGAAAGCGTTGTTGAACAGCGCGTCAATATCGGCGCGGTAGCCGCAGGTTATCTCGCGCAGCGCCTTGGCGGCGCGCTGCGGCGTTTTCAGGAGGCCTTCGCGCCGGGGGTCTTCGCCCAGGGCGAGCAGAATGTCTTTTACGGCGGGCACAATGGCGTCTTCGTCTGCGGTTCTGATTTTAGTGGTCATAGCAGGACATAATTCTACAAATAAAGCCGCAGGCGCCGCTAATATTCCCGCAGCTTTTTCTCGTATGACGGGACGGCGGGCGTGGCGGAATTGTCCGTATCCGGCTTGATGATAACCGGCGCATCCTGCTTCGGGGCCTCCGGCTTTTTTTCCGGCTTGGGCGCCGGTTTAGGCGAAGGCGGCTTTGGCAGCTCCGGCTTGGGCGGTTTCGCCGCGGGTTCCGGTTCCGGCGCTTCCGCGTCGGTTTCGGTGTCGGAGTATTTGTTGAGCTTGTCCTCAAGCGATAGCCGGCGTTTCCCGAACAGCAGTTCCAGCGAGATTCTGTGCGCCGCGCCCAGCGCGCCGTAGGGCGCGAAGGCATAATCCACGCCCACATTGCCGCGCCTTGCGCCGAAGCCGAAGGCTATGCCGCTTACGCCGCTTACGTCTCCGGCGTTTTTGGTGGTGTAGCCGAATCTCCCGGCCAGTTCGTAACCGACAAACGGCAGCAGCGTCTCCACCCCGGCGGAGATGTACATGCTGTTGTCCCTGGGCATGGTCAAATCCGCGCCGGCGGTGGTCCTGTCGGAGAAGGCGTAGGCCGCGCCGAATCTGGTCGTCTGGGGAAGCGGATCTCCCTCCTGGTCGAATTTCATTTTGCCGCCCAGATTCTGTTCGGTGAAGGCAAGCGTCATTTTTTCGTTCAGGAAAGGCGCCGTGCGCAGCCCGATATCCAGCGCCATGGCGGATGCGGATTCCACAAGGGTGGAGCGGATGTATTTCCCGGTGAATCCTATGTCGCACCAGCCGAACCGGCGCGCGTATGCCACCGACAGCGCAACATCCTTTGGCGCCATGCTGGTTCCCGTGGTATAGCCGGCGTCGTCGGTCTCGGTTATGCTGCCTGCGGACAGATATTGCAGCCCCATTCCCAGCGCGCCGAAACTCCCGAAATTGCGCGCCGCGCCGATAAATTCGTAGCTAAGCTCCCCGAACAGGGATGCGTGCATGAAGGAAAGCGAGGTGTATTTGTCCGAGTCCGCCATGCCGGCGGGATTCCAGTACACCGCCTCCGCGCCGTAGGCCATGGCGCTGTAAGCCTCGGCCAGGCTGGCGGCCCGTGCCCCCACTCCCAGCTTCAGGAACTGCGCGCCGGAGGTTCCGGCGGCGTCGGAACCGGCCGCCGCGCAGCGCGCCGCGGAAAACAACACAAGAGCCAGCAGGCGGAGCCTCATTTTATTATCACCAGCTTTATAATCTTCTTCTCGGAGCCGGAGGTTATCAGCGCCAGATAAACGCCGCTGGCGACCTGCCTGCCGCTGCGGTTCTTGCCGTCCCAGACGGCGGCGCCGCTGGCGTCGGCGTTGGTTTCATGCAGAAGCTCGCCGGTATAGGTGTATATCCTGACATTGGCCGACGCGGTAAGGTTGCGGAAAGTGAATGCCTTGCCAGGCGCGCGCAGCGGGCGCAGCGGATTGGGGCCCACGGTTACGTTGGCAAGCGAGGATTCCGCCGCTCCGGTCATAAGCTGGAACACGGACAGGTGGCAGGCGTCCATATCCGCCGTTTTCGCGGTTTTGTCCTTGTTGGTGGCGAAAGGCGACCATTCGGAATGCGCCGTGTCGTAATACGCGCCGGCAAGGCTGCTTCCGTCGGAAGAACCGATATCCAGCCCGTTGTAGTTGAAGGAAATATTGAGGCAGCCGTAAGGCTGCATGGCGGCGCGGCTGGCCTGGTCATAGGATTCTATCTGCACCGCCAGCGGCTGTGGCAGCGCGACCAGTTTTCCCGTGCCCGGGGGAACCGACACCGGCGTGTTCACCGCCACTATGGCGGGGGTCAGGAATGTGTTTGCGCGTATCGTTATGGTGATGCGTCCGAAATGTATAACGGTTTCAACGCCGGGCTGCACCTGATACTCCGTGGGCGCCACCAGGGTTGAGATAAAAATATCGTAATCCGACGGTGTCCCGTCCCAGTTCACCGCGCGCGCGGCCATGTAGACCATGCCGCCCAGCAGCCCGGTGATGCTGACCGAAGATGTGTTGGCCGCCGTCAGTGTTTCCGTTGATTCGTAAAGCCGCCAGTACTTGATTTCGTAGGCCGTGCCGTCCGGGTTGCCGTTGGCGTTCCAGCTTACCGTGGCGGAACTGGACCACAGCGCGTCCACCGCGAAGCCGGTAGGCGGCATCGCCAGCGTGTGGAATGTTATCGTTGCGGACTGGGTGGAGCCCGCCGCGTTGTAGCATTCCGCGTAGCGGGTGTAGGTGGTGTTTGGCGCAAGCGCGGCGTTTATCCAGTATGTCGTGCCGGATGGCAGGTTATTGGACAGCACCCCGGTGTCGCTGTATACGCGATACTGTTCGAACAGCGCCTGCACCTGCCATTGCAGCGTCGCGGAAGAGGGATTTACCGCCGCCGTTGACAGAATCAGGTTCGCGGGCACCGGCATATAGACGGTCAGAGTGGACACCGCCGCGCTGAAATCCGAATAAACCCCGTCGTGATTTTGCGCGCGGACTTTCAGATAATAGGTGGCGTTGGGCGTCAGTCCCGTAGTCAGCGAGGGGGCCGCGCCGGTGGAGATGGACAGCTTTTCGCTGAAATCGGAGTGTGTGTCGTACCACACCTCGTAAGCCGTGCCTGAGGGGTTGCCGTTGCCGCTCCAGGTGAATGTGAAGGAACTCATCCACACGCTGGAAAACGCCGCCGCCGACGGCGGCATCGCCGCGGTGTATGCGGTTACAAACGGCGACAGCACCGAGCCGGAACTGTTCCAGCATTCCGCCCTGCGGGTGTAGGGCGCGTTGACGCTTAGCGGGTCTTCCGCCCAGAAGGTGGTTCCAGCCGGCAGATTGTTGGCCACAATGCCGCCGGTGTCTGTGTAAATGCGGTAATGCTCGTAGCTGGCGCCGTCTGCCTGCCAGCGCCAGGTTATGGACGACGGGTTCACCGCCGCGGTTGACAGCGTAATCCCCAGCGGCGCGGGTGGATGGGGAGTGGTGGTGGATGTTGTCGCGCTGAAATCCGAGAAAATCCCGTCCCCGTTCTGGGCGCGGACTCTGGCGTAATATGTTGTGTCCGCGTCCAGCCCCGGAATTTCCGCATAGACGCCGCCGGTGGACACGGTTATGCTGCCGCCGAAATCGGAGGCGGTGCTGTACCACAGTTCGTACCAGGTGCCGTCGGGGTTGGTGTTGGCGGACCAGCTCAGCGCGGCGGAACTGGGCCACACCCCGTCAAAAATCAGCGATGCGGGCGGATTGGCCAGAGTGCGTATAGTCAGCGCAAGCGACTGTGTGGAGCCGGAGGCGTTCCAGCAGTCGGCCTGGCGGGTGTAGGTGGTGTTGGGCGTCAGCCCGGTCTCCGGCCAGAAAGTCGTCCCCGCGGGGAGATTGTCCACCACAATCCCGGCGGTGTCGGTATAAAGCCGGTAATGCTCGTATTTGGCCTGCCCGATTGTCCAAGCCCATGTTATGGAGGAGATGTTCACCGCCGCCGTTGAAAGCGCCAGCCCGGAAGGTGGCGGAGGCGCGGTAAGCGTGGATATGGTGCTGGAGAATACCGAATACAGCCCGTCCCAGTTCTCTGCGCGGATTTTGACGTAGTAGGTGGTGTCGCTGTTCAGCCCCGAAAGCAGCGCGGAAACCGCCGATGTGGCAATGGTTATCTTTTCGCCGAAGTCGCTGTGGCTGTCGTACCAGACTTCATACAACGTGCCGGAGGGGTTGCCGTTTGCGTTCCATGCCACCGTTGCGGAACTCATCCAGACATAGGCAAATCCCGGCACGTCCGGAGGCGCGGCCAGAGTGTGTATGGTTACTTGTAGCGAGGAGGTGGAGCCTGTCTCGTTCCAGCATTCGGCATGGCGGGTGTAGGTGGTGTTGGGCGTCAGCGGCGTTTCAATCCAGAAAGTGGTCCCCGCAGGCAGATTGTTTATAACCGCGGTGCCGCTGCCGTCTTTCAGGCGGTACTGCTCAAATTGGGCGGTAACCGTCCATGCCCATGTAACAGACGAGATATTGACCGCCGCTGTTGACAGCACAAGGTCCGCGGGCGGCGGCAGGTATGGCGTGGTTGTGGATATCGGAGTGTCAAAATCGGAATAAACGCCGTCGTAATTCTGCGCGCGGATTTTAAGGTAATAGGTGGTTTCCTGCAGCAGGCCGGTTATGTTCCTGGGCGATTCATAAGGATACACCCGCGTGGAATCGCTGAAGTTGGAATATGTGCTGTACCACAGGTCGTAAAGCGTTCCGTTTGGATTGTTGTTATAAGCCCAGCTTACCGTCATGGAGCTTGGCAGCACTTCTGTGAACGCAAAGCCGGTGGGCGGCGCGGCAAGCGTGCGCGCAATGCCCAGATACACCCAGTCGCTGTGTTCGGTGCCGGAGGTGGCCATGACGCGGTATGCGTGTGCCGTGTTGGGGGTAAGATCCGACCCGCAGCCTCCCGCGCCAAACAGCATGTTGAGCCCGGTGGTGGAGCATGAGGATATCGCGGTGCTGTAACCGTCGGTGGAGTCCTGCACGGTGTACCAGGTGTCCGGCGGGTTTGTGCCGGCGCCCCAGGTTACCGTGGTGCTGCTATAGCCTATGGTTGAAAAGGTCGGCACCGGCGGGCCGATGGACGAGAGGACCTTTGGCGGCATCAAGGCCGCCGCCGGCGCGCAGGCCAGCGGCAACGCAAGACTTAGTGCCAGTAAAGTCCGTCTCATACGCCGGTCCGCTCTCCGGCGGGGTCAGCCGTTTTTCACCCGTTTCTGAATGCTGTCGTAATAGCGGTCCGCCTCTTCCACGCTGGTGAATATGGAATCGTCGTCTATGGCGTTGGCGATTTCAAAAACCTTTTTTATCTGCGGCTGAAGGTTTGTCAGCATAAGAAGGCCGCCGGAGGCTTTCATGTCTTTTATTCCCTTGAACACAGCGCGCAGCCCCATGCTGCTGATATAGTCCAGCAGCGTCATGTCCAGCAGCACCGCGCTGGCGCGGTTTTTAAGAAGCAGGCCAAGCTGCTGTTCAAGCTGCTGGTATGTCCCCGTGTCCAGTTTGCCGATAAGCGACACTTCAAACACTCCGACCCTTCGCTCGGATGATTTCATTACAAGGCTCATTGTATTTCCCTCCCCATGCAGACTGTGGTTATGTTCATGCCGCCGTTGCGGCGGTATCTCATGCTTGAAGACAGTTTCCTCACCAGTTTCAGCCCGGCCCCGCCTTCTGCGCGGTCGCGCGGGGGTTTATCTGCGCCGGCGCACGCGGATGCCGGATCAAAAGGAGTTCCCGTGTCGGAAACCTCTATGATTATGTCCCCCCCCGCCAGCTCCACCCGGATGAACACCTCGCCTCTGGCGCCGCCGTAGGCGTATTTTATCCCGTTGGTGGCCAGTTCCTCCGCGACCAGTCTGGCCTCTCCCGCAGCATCGCCGGAGACCGAGTTGACGCTGAAAAACCCGTCCAGTTCCTCCAGCAGCCGCACGGTTTCCGTCATGTCGTTTTTGAGGACAAGCGACAGAACCGCCTTGCTGTCGCCGCCGCGGCGCAGCACCAGCGCCGTCATGTCGTCAAACTGCGGCGCGTTTCCGGCAAAGCCATGCGCCGCCTGGAACATGCGGTTCAAAATATGCTCCGGGCTGCCGCCGGGGACCTTGCCGGCCAGGGCAAGCAGCCGCTCCTCGCTGAATATCTCGCCGGCCTCGTTCTGGCTTTCGGTGATGCCGTCGGTGTAAAGGACCAGCGCGTTGCCGTCGTGCATGGCCGCGGCGCCTGTTTTGTATACGGCGCGCTCGTCCAGCCCCAGCGGCTTGCCCGGCGGAACCGTCAGGAATTCCACGGTGCTGTCCTTTATAAACAGCGGCGGCGGATGGCCCGCGTTGGAAAATTTCAACTCGCCGGAGCCTGTGTCCAGCGTGGCGCAGAAAACGGTGGCGAACATCATCATGTCGTTGCCGGGGGCCAGCTCCTCGTTGGCCAGGCGCAGTATTTCGGACGGGTACAGCGTGCGCAGCGCCGCCGCGCGCAGCGCGGTTTTTGCCGCTGCCATGAAAAGCGCCGCCGGCATGCCCTTGCCGGACACGTCGCCTATGGCGATAAACAGCCGGCTGTCGTCCGGCATGAAAAAGTCGTAGAAGTCTCCGCCCACGGTTTTTGCCGGCTCCAGCGCCGCCCCCAGCGAGAATCCGGGGCCGCAGGGCGCCTGTTTGGGCAGCAGGCTGGTTTGTATGGCGCGGGCGATTTCAAGCTCGCTTTCCATTTTCTGGCGGGCGGTGGCCTCGCCTTCCAGCGCGCGGATGTACTGCTGTATGTCCCTGCGCATGTTCTCAAAGGAGCGCGACAATTCGCCCACTTCGTCCTGAGAGTCATGCGTTTTAAGCGGCGCGTCAAAATTTCCTTTGGCTATTTCAGCCGTCTGCAGCGAAAGCGTTTTCAGCGGCACCGTCAGGCTGGACGAGATTTTGAACACCGCCGCAAAAAGCAGCAGGAACCCCGCCAGGCCTATGAGCAGCGCGTGCTTTTCCAGCGCGTTCAGCTTTGCAAACAGCGCGCTTTCCGGCGCGGCTATGGCCAAAGTCCAGCCGTTGGACATCGGCGCGTAATAAACCCATGCAGGGCCGCCGGGGCCGGAGGCGACGCGCTCCAGTCCTTCCTCTCCGGCCAGCATTTTCGCCGCCAGCGCGGCAATCCGGGAGTCCTTGCGCGCGGCGGCAAGCTCAAAGACCGTCTTGCAGCCGGAATGCGTCGTCTCCGCTATTATCACCCCTGTGGACGAGAGCAGAAAGCCGTAATAGCCCGGGTCCGAGGCGGTTATGGCCGCCAGCTCCGCCGACAGCCACTCAAAAGACACGTCGGAGGTTATCACCCCGGCAAAGGTTTTTTTCCCCGATTTCAGCCCGTAAAACGGCGCGCTGTAGGTGAACATCAACGTGTCGCCGCCGCCTTCGTCAAAATACGGCTCGCTCCAGACGGAGCCGTTTTTCAGCCGGGGCTGCGCGTACCAGTCTTTTTCGGTGTACCGGTATTTCGGGGGAACGAGCTGCTTGACGGATATTTTTCCGCTGCTGCGGCTGGCGTAGGGCGCGAAATATTTCCGCCCTTCGGAAAAGCCGTAAGGTTCAAACGCGGCGGCGGCGCCAAACACGGCGTCGTTGGCGGACACCATGCCGGAGAGGGCGCGCTCCAGATTGTCCTGCGGGAGCTTTGTTTTCTCCAGCAGCCGCGCAAGCTGGTATGGCGCCGCCTGAACGCCGTACAAAACGCCGTCTATGCGGTTGCGCGCCACGCGCATGTTTATTTTCATGTCGTGGCGCAGATCCGCTACCAGTTCCTGCTTGACTATGCGGAACCCGTTCCAGAACGCCGCGGCAAAAACCGCCGCCGCCGCGGCGAAAATAACGGCCCCCATTTTGAGGGCGAGTCTTTTGCGGATAAATCCCATCACGGCATTATGGTAGCAAAAAAAACGCCTGTTTTTGCAGTTGCCCGACAATACCCTGCTCCTTGCTTTTCAAAAGGCGGGGCGTGTGGAGAGGCCCTTGCGGGAACGGGTATCGCGCTGTATACTGGAAACTATGAAAGCCATCTTTGCCGTTCTGTTTGCCTGTCAATTCCCGGCATGCGGATTAGCCTGGAGCGGCGACTTGTCTTCCTTTGAAATCAAGTCTTCCGAGGCTCCTCAGGTCCCGGAGCCTTCCGGCAGCGAAAGCCAGGATGAATACGAGACCAGTTCCGCAAAGAGCGGCTGGTCAAAACTGGCCGCCGGAGCGTGGATGATGGGCGGCTCCGGTTCCGCGCTTCTCATAGCATTTCCCGGCTACAGCGTGCAGGAGGCGGGCGCCAAGAATTGGGCGGCGGCAGTGGCCAAAGGCAGGGACTATGGCGGCGTTGTGACATTGCTGGGGCCCAACAAGCCCGGTTATTCCAACGATGAACTGAACGCCGCCAACAAAGCGCTGGTGAAAAAAATAAGGGAGCTGAGGCCCTCGGCGATAACCATAGTCGCCCATTCCAGCGGCGGTTTTGTCGCCAACGAGTTTTTTTCCATGTTCGGCGGGGAGGAGGCAGCAGGCAAGACAGCCTATTACAATCTTGACGGCGCGTTCTGCTCCAGATGCGCGTCCATTAAAGAGCGGCATTCCGGTTTCGCTTATAAGTGCGTGAGCGCGCGTCAGGGAAATTTGGTGTCGCCAAATGCGGGGTCTTCAAAACGTTGCGGCAGCGGCCATTACAAGCTGGTGGACGCGAGTTCCGGCTGCAGCGGCAAATGGTGCCTGCATGCCTGGCTTATCAACCGGCGCGCCGCAAAAATCAACGCCGACCGCCCGGGCATAGAAACCTATTACCGCGACCCGGATATAAAAGCCTATACGGATTATCTGGACTGACAGGGCGGCGGCTTGCCGTTGCGGAGTGCTGCTTGAGTCCGGTGAAATAACAACCGCCGCGCCTATTGCCTGCCGGACTCGTGAACCTGGATCTTTTTGCGCAGCGCCAGCAGGCCGAACGGCGTTATCAGCGCCATGGCCCCCACCATAAGCCACAACATTTCCGAGTTGCGCGGGCCTGTCGCGGGGCAGTATTTCGCCAGCATCGCGCCGCTCATCATTCCCACAAAGAATTTCGCTGCAAAAAACGGCAGCGTGGACAGCGCCATATACGACGCCTCCTGCCCCTTGGGCGCTATGGCGGCGGTATACTCGTAAAGCCTGGGCGACCAGAACGCTTCGCCTATGGAATAAACCACCATCGCCAGCGGAATGGCTATATAGAGCGGGTTGACAATATCCCCCGGCATGTTTAGCCATGTTTTCGCTATAAGATGGCCCAGCCAGCCCTGCGCCGCCGCGTGGAACCATTCCGGCGGCATGGCCATGAAAAACACCGACAGCGCCGATATGAGGCTGCCGAATATCACCATTTTATAGGCGGCGATTTTCTGCGTCAGCGCGCCCACTATCGGCACCAGGATGATGACGCATACCGGGTTTATCACCCAGAACAATCTGCCCACCGGCGCGCCGTCGCCAAGCTCCCGCAGGCAGTATTTCGGGAAGGTGTAGCACAGGTGGTAGTATATCAGCTTGACCCCCACCACCAGCGACAGGAACACCAGGAATTTATGGAAAGCCGGCTGTTTCCACACATCCGCCAGTATTCTGAAAGTGTTCGCCGCCGCCGCGCGCGCCCTGCCCGCCAGCGCGGAGGCCGCGTCCTGCTCCTGCGGCCGTTCTGTTTCCGGCGGGGCGATGACCACGCCCTCGTCTGTTGCCTCCACGCCGTTTCTAAGGAAAAACAGTATCAGCATGGCCGGAATGGTTACCACCGCTGCCCATAAAAATATCATGCGGTACGCGCTCATGGGAATATTCAGCACCGGCATGATGTAGACGCCATGCTCGCCGATTCTGCCGCGGATGAAATCCAGCATCCAGCCCGCTATGGCAAAGCCCAGGTTCATAATCGCGTAGTAAAGCGAGAACGCTATTGACCGCTGCGGCGTGCTGGAAAACCGCCTTACCGCCGCGTTCATCACCGGCGAGGTCATGGACAACCCCACCGCCATCAGGAACAGCCCGAAGGGAATGACCAGCCATTTCACCGTTACAAAAGCCAGCAGGAATCGGCAGGCCAGGCAAATGCCGAAACCTATCATGAAGGTGCTGCGTATGCCGATGGCGTCCGCGAAAGAGCCCGACAGCATCAGCGAAACCGACATCACCGTTGACCATATCGCTATCATGGAGCCGGCTTTCACATCGCTCATTCCCAGGTCGGCGGACAGCCACAGCACCAGCGTGGAGTTCATCACCCCGTAGGCGACTATTTCCAGCATATACGCGGCGTAGGTGGCCCACAGCTCGCGCGGGGCGGTTTTGAGGACGGTGAACTTTTCAATGAATTTGCGCATGTTTTGGTTTCCTGCTTATCGCGAAGCGGTAGATTGCTATCACTATCAGCGCGTACAGCGCGGTTGAAAGCGCGTCTTCAAACAGGCTTGCGCTTGCGGTGCGCAGCCTTACCGCCCTATCCAGCCCAAGCACTGTTATGCCCGCGATGGCGATTCCCATCAGCGCGTCGCCCGCGATAAGGCCGGAGCAGTAGAGCGAGCCGGGGTCGTCCTCGCCAATCGGCGCGTCCGAACTGTGTTTTTTTGAGACGAACCAGGCAACGGCGCCGCCGACCAGTATCATCGGCCAGTTGGTTATCGGCAGATACATCCCGATGGCAAAGGCCAGCGCGGATACGTCGCAGAGCTCGCATACAAGGCCTATTCCCGCGCCCAGCGCCAGCAGCGTCCACGGCAAACCGCCGCCGGTGGCGCCCTCCACCAGCTTGGCCATAAGCTGCGCCTGAGGCGCTTCCAGCGCGCGCGGATGCAGCGCGTCAACCGCGCCGAAGCCGCAGGCCTTATAAAGGATAATCAATATAAAGCCGGATAACACCGCCGAGGCCGCCGTGCTCATAATCTGGGCCAGTTGCACTTTCCATGGTGTCGCGCCGATAAGCGCGGCGCATTTTAAATCCTGCGACAGGTCGCCGGAGAGCGATATCGCTATGCACACCGCCGCCCCGCCGGTGATGGCCGCGATTTTTACGGTTTGCGACGGGTGGCCTATCGCGATGAAAAGCAGCGTCATCGCCAGCAGCGCGGTGATTGTCATGCCGGAGACGGGCTGATTCGTCGTTCCTATAAGCCCCACCATCCGCGCGCTGACCGCCACGAAAAACATGCTGACCACCACGATAATCACCGCCTCCCAAAATCCCAGGTGAAAGGGCGGATACAGCCACAGGAAAACGAAAGTGGCCGCTATTCCCGCGCCGACCAGCGGCATGGGAATGTCATGCTCTGTGCGTTTTGCCGCGCAGGACTGGGCCGACTTAAGCGCGGCGAAATGAAACACCGCCCAGCCTATCCCCGCGCCGATTACGCCATAGAGCAGAAACTTCGCTATGCCGCCAACCCAGGATTCCGCCCCGACGCCGAATACGAAGCCTCCCGCCAGAAAGCCCAGTATCGCGCCGCCTATGGCGATGCTGTTATGCTCCGGGTCGCGCGCGACGGGCTGTTCCGTCTGCGCGTCCGCAGCCTGCTTGCCGCCGCGCAGCGCGCACACGCCGTGGGTGAAAGAGGAAATTATATCCGGCATGGAGCGCAGCACGCCGATTAGTCCGCCGAAGGCCACCCCCCCCGCCCCGATATAGCGGAGATAGTTTAGCCGCAGGTCGTCTGTTACCATCGTGTCTATCGGCACGGTTCCGGGGGCGACGATGTTGTGCCCGCCGAAGGCGTGAATCAGCGGTATTATCACCCAGTAGCCGATAATGCCGCCCGCAAACATCACAGCCGAGATTCTCAATCCCACCAGATAGCCTATGCCCGCGAAAAGCGGCGACACCTCGTAGCCGAACCCCGCCTGATGCAGTTTCGGA
Source organism: Elusimicrobiales bacterium (assembly GCA_041651175.1). NCBI lineage: Bacteria > Pseudomonadati > Elusimicrobiota > Elusimicrobia > Elusimicrobiales > Elusimicrobiales bacterium. The sequence continues at coordinate 23,613 of JBAZJT010000015.1, forward strand.
AAAGTCCACATGATTACGTCTTTGAACAGACAGAAAGCCGACATCGCGAATTTGAAAAGCCCGCCGGTAAGCATTCCGGCGAAAACCGGCATGGCGCTGGCGCCGCCGGCGTCGCCGGCAATAAGCACCTTGGCGCAGGCGCTGCCTTCGGGGAACGGCAGCTTTTTATGCTCTTTTACCACAAGCGACTGGCGCAGCGGTATCATCATCAGCAGCCCCAACAGCCCGCCCGCCATGCCCAGCAGAAAGACGTTTTTGTTGGAAATCTCGCCGCCCAGGAAAATAATCGCCACGACGGTGAAAATCACCCCCGCCGCAAGCGACTCGCCGGTGGAGGCGAAAGCGTGGACAATGTTGTTTTCCAGAATGGTGCCGGTTCTGCCCAGCAGCCTGGGCAGTATCATGCGCAGCGTCGCCATGGAGATAATCGCCGACGGTATGGACGCCGAAACCGTCATCCCGATTTTAAGCCCCAGGTAGGCGTTGGCCGCGTTGAACACAACCGACAGCACAAGCCCCAGCAGCACCGCCTGAAGGGTGAATTCCGCCGCGGTTTTTTCAGGCGGAATGTAGGGGCGCAGTTCGTCTTTATGCGTTGTCATTCGGCCATGCGGGCAATCGCTCCCAGCGTTATCTCCGCGCAGCTGAAAAAGTCGTCAAGGCCGAGGTATTCGGCTGTCGTGTGCGGCTCCCACATCCCGCAGCCCAGATTGGGCGTTATTATGCCGTGCGCGGCGAATATGTTGGCGTCGCTTCCCCCGCCGCCCGGTTTCTGCTCCAGCTTTATCCCAATGGCTTTGGCGGATGCCGTCAGCGCGGCCAAAACCTTCGCCTGCGGCGGGATTTTCATGGCGGGATAGGTGTTGGTGTTGGCGCATTCTATCCGCGCGCGGACGGTTTTGCCGTCCAGTTTTATGGCGGAGCGTTTCGCCGCCGTCTCAAGCGCGGCTTTCATATGCGCGGTCTGGCGGCGCAGCTTGGCGGGGTTATGGCTGCGCGCCTCGGCCCTCATGGTTACGAGCGGGGTGATGATATTTGTCGCGCTTCCGCCGGAGATTACGCCCACGTTGGCGGTGGTTTCAAAATCAATGCGCCCGAGCTTCATTCGGGAGACCGCCTCCGCCGCAACGCGCACCGCCGAGATGCCGCGCTCCGGGAACATCCCCGCGTGCGCCGCCAGTCCGATGACATTGATTTCCATGCGGTCCGCCGCCGGAGCCGTAACCGTAACCTCTTTGGCGGATTCCGAATCCAGCACAATCCCCGTGCGGGATTTAAGCAGCGAAAAGTCCAGATGTTTGGCGCCCAGCAGCCCCACTTCCTCGCACACCGTGAAAACGATTTCCAGCGGCGGATGCGGCAGCCCGCGCTCTTTCAGAATCCGCAGCGTTTCCAGAATGACGGCGATGCCGGACTTGCAGTCCGCGCCCAGTATGGTGGTTCCGTCGGAGGTGATGCGGTCGCGCTTTATCTGCGGCTTGATGCCCTTTCCGGGCGAAACCGTGTCCATGTGCGACGACAAAAGCACAGGCGCCAATCGCGCATCTCCCGGAAATTTGGCGACAAGGTTTCCCGTCTGCGAGCCGGTTTTGGCAGCCGACCTGTCAAAGGCGGTTTTGCAGCCCAGTTCTTTGAGTATTTTATCCAGCCGCGCGGCGATTTTTCCTTCCTCGCGGGTTTGAGAGTCTATCCTGACCAGTTCCACGAAAGCGGACACCATCCGCTTTCTGCTCGCGGTGTCAATAAATGGCATGAGCAGAGTATATCAATAAATCCCCATTCGGTTCGCTGTTGCCGGTGCGCGGTTCGGGACAAGCGTGCCATCATAGTCAATCCAGAATAGCGTGCCGCATATTCGGTTGAAAGGATATAAAGGGAGAGTCCGGATAATCTGCGAAAATCTGTGATCCGTCTGTGGATTATATGCCGCGGTTTTTGTTGCGCGCGGGCGCGGGGCATGGTATAATAATGTTGCACTGGTTCAGCAGGAGGATGTATGCCGACTTCCAAAATGCGGGTTATGACTGTGTTAAACCGCGCAGACTACGCGATGCTGTTCAGCCTTTCAAAACGGCAGCAGAAATCCATCAGCCAGGAGATACGCGAATCCATCCTTGAACGGCTTGCGCGCGAGGACGACAGGCGGCTTTACGCCGTCTCGGAAAAACGCTACAAAAGCTATCTCAAGACGAAAAAATTCGTTTCCTACCGCAGCCTCAGGGGAAAAGGATGCACGAAGTAGTTTTCGCCGAAGGCGCGTTCAAAATATATGACAGGCTGCCGCGCAATCTTAAAGAGCGGGTCAACCGGGTTATAGAAGAGCGGCTGGAAAAAGAGCCTTTCCTGTACGGCGAGCCGCTGCGGTACGGCTTTATCGGATTTTGGAAAATAAGAACCGGCAAGCTGCGGATAATCTATAAGCCGGAAGACACCGGCAGAATCGTAATAACCGATATGGATTTCCGCAAAGAAGTCTACGGACAGCATTGAACTCCCATCCGGCGCGGGTTCCGCGGATTTTTCCATGTAAAATTCCCTGCCGTTATCCGCGGTCGTTTGTGGAACCCCGGTTCGCGTTTTTTGCGTTGGGCGTCGGAAAAATAGTACAGTATAACCGTTATCCCGCCGCGAAGGCGGGATTTTTTGCGGGAGCTTCTTGTTATGGACAACCGTCGCCAGGACGTGCGCAATATCGCCATCATCGCCCATGTGGATCACGGCAAAACCACTCTCGTGGACGCGATGCTTAAATACACCGGCTCCTTCCAGGTCAAAGCCGACGAGGCGCAGGAGGCCGTGCTGGATTCCAACCCGCTGGAGCGCGAGCGCGGCATCACCATCCTGGCCAAATGCACGTCGGTGCCGTATAAAGACCATATCATAAACATCGTGGACACCCCCGGCCATGCCGATTTCGGCAGCGAGGTGGAGCGCATCCTTCAGATGGTTGACGGCGCACTGCTGCTGGTTGACGCGGTGGACGGCCCCATGCCGCAAACCCGCTTTGTGCTGCGCAAGGCGCTGGCGCTGGGGCTTGCGCCCGTGGTGGTCGTCAACAAAATGGACCGTCCCAACGCGGACGCCGCCGCGGCGCTCAACGCGGTGTTTAGCCTTTTCATTGATTTGGGCGCCACAGACCCGCAGCTTGATTTCCCGGTGATGTACGCCTCCGGCAAGGACGGCTGGGCGGGCGATCAGACCTCCGGCGGCAAAGACGTCTCCCCCCTGTTTGAGACCATACTAAAGCATGTCCCCGCGCCGCTTGCCAACCCGGACAAGCCGCTTCAAATGCAGATTACCATGCTGGAACACAACAATTTCGTCGGGCAGGTGGGTATAGGGCGCATAGTCAGCGGCAATATCGCAAAAGGCCAGAACGTGGTCCTGGCAAAGCCGGGCGGGGCATTGCAGCCGTGTAAGGCGGTGAAAATAGAACGTTTCGCGGGGCTTGGCCGCCGGGAGGTGGACGCCGCCTCTGCGGGGGATATAGTGGCGGTCGCCGGGCTGGAAGGCGTAAATGTGGGCGACACTGTCTGCGCCGCGGATAATCCGGCGCCGCTTGCGCCGCTGTCCATAGACGAGCCTACGATTTCAATGGAGTTTCTGGTAAACGACAGCCCGTTCGCGGGGCTGGAGGGCAAATACATCACCAGCCGCCATCTTGCCGCCCGGCTTGAGAAAGAGGCGCGCACGAACGTCGGTTTGTGCGTTGAGCCGATGGAGGGCGAAGGCAAATTCAAAGTTTCCGGCAGGGGCGAGCTGCACCTGACTATCCTTATTGAAACCATTCGCCGCGAAGGCTTTGAGCTTGCCGTTACCGCCCCAGAAGTGATTTATAAGGAAGAAAACGGCAAGACGCTGGAGCCGATGGAATATCTGGTGCTGGATATAGACAGCGCGTATCAGGGCGCGATTTTTGAGCTTATCGGTCCGCGCGGCGCGAAACTTGAGAACATGGCCAGCGAAGGCTCAAACCGGCTGCGGCTGGAATATCTGATTCCGTCGCGCGCGCTGATAGGCTTTAAGTCCGATTTCCTGACGGCGACGCGCGGCACCGGGATGATGCATCACAGTTTTCACGGCTATTACCCGAAGGTCAGCATACAGCCGCTGCGCCGCAACGGCGTATTCGTGGTAAAAGACGCGGGCGAGAGCAGCGCCTACGCGCTCTACGGCCTTCAGGACGGCGGACAGATGTTTGTCGGCCCCGGCGTGAAGGTCTATGAAGGCATGATAGTGGGCCAGAATTCGCGCGACAACGATTTGATTGTCAACCCCAACAAGATGAAAAAGCTCACCAACATGCGCACCAAAGCCGCCGACGAGGCGCTGGTCCTGACCCCCCACAGGGTGATGAGTCTGGAGCAGGCCATAGAATACATCGCCCCCGACGAGCTGGTTGAAATAACCCCCAAGTCAATCCGCCTGAGAAAGAAAATTCTGGTAAGCCATCTCCGCCGCCGCGCCGAACGTCCCGACAGCGAAGAGGAATAGCCCCGGTCCAAAAAGTTAAACAACGTATTTCTCATCGGAAGCTGCGCGCAGGACGGGGAATTCTTTCCACAGATTGACCACAGAGTTTCACAGATTATCCGGACTTTTCTTTATACTGTGAGCCTGGTTTGAGCCCATCTGTGGGCATCTGTGGTTAAAACTCCCCATAGTAAAACGGGTTTACTTCATGATTTAACCTGAAAGTTTCAGTTGGCTGCGGGATTCGGCGAAAAATCGCTTCATACTGCCTTCACAAAATTATCCTTTCGTGCTGTGAAGCACGCGCGGATAATTTTGTTCGGCATTATCTCGCGCTTTTTCGCCTCGGTCCTCGCACCAACTGAAACTTTCAGGTTAACGGCTTTTCAACCACAGATGGCCACAGATAACGGCGGGCTGCGGGGGCAGGAAAAATCCGAGAAATTCCGGGGGCTTGATATTACATGGCATACCATGTATAATATGGGTATGAAAATGTATGCGGTGGAGTTTTATCAAAGCGAGCGCGGCGAAAATTACGTGGAGGATTTCCTTGACGGACTTCAGGAAAAAACCAGAAACAAAACACTTGCATGGATTAGGATACTGCAGATGCATGGCCCTGAATTGAAACGTCCCCATGCGGATTTGCTTGAAAGCCCTGTTCATGAGTTGCGCGTGTCATTTTCAAAAGATGAGGTGCGGATACTTTATTTTTTCGCCGGCGATGCTATAGTGCTGACGCATGGTTTTCTCAAGAAAACGCGCGATGTCCCACCTGGTGAAATTGAGCGGGCAAGACGCATTATGTCCGACTGGCAAAGGAGAAACTTATGAACGCCAAAAAGCGCTATACCTTTGACGATTACCTCAAGAAGCAGGAGGCTAAAGACCCCGCATTCCGGGCTAGGTACGAGCATGAGGTCCGCCTCGCCGAAATTGCCGTGCAGATAGCCAAAGCCCGCGAGGCTAAGGGCCTCACGCAAGCCGCTCTGGCAAGGAAGATTCACACAACGCAGCAGGTCGTTTCGGATATTGAGCGGCTCAAGTACCCGAACATGACGCTTAACACTTTGCTTAGAATCACTTCAGCGTTGCGTATACATATAACCCTGTAACCTCGTTATCCAGCGTTAACGCGGGAGAAATGTTGATTTGAAACTGCGGGGGACTTCTTGTATAATTTGATGAGTAACGCGCACCGCAACCCTGTATACTTTCAGACGGAGGAATGCTTATAGCGAGATAAAACTTTTCGCTGAATTTTTGGCTTGTTTTCGGGAGTCTGCATAAGAGCAGGCTGAGCTTCTGAAGTGATTCGGAAGCCCACACTAGACCGAAAGCAGGTCGCCCGTTGTTGCCCCCGCAAGGGGGCAGGGCGACATTGCTTTGGGTTCCTAGTGTGACTCAGGTGATGTCGCCCCTTTTATTTGGGGTATTCATCTAGTTCGAAACGGGGAAAAGGGGAAGGTTTATGGCTTGCAACTTCATAAAAAACGGCAAATGTATAAAACTGAATGAGGTAACACGCCAAACCATATCTGTTAACAGTATGTTAAAACTTGTTATTGCGTTCTTTGTACTTTTAGCACTGGTATCCACAAGTTCTATGGCAGAAGGCAAAGCGGATGGGGTGCGAAAAATATTCAGGAAAATGCTGAAGGTGGAATTGTCTCCAGAGGAAGTATTGAAAAAATATCTTGCCGCCAAGACGTGGGAAGAAAGACTGCCCCTCGTTAGAAATCCAAATAAAGTAAAGTCTCTTATGAAGGAACATTATGGTGAAAATTATAAGGGGCCAGCGAAGTATATAGAAATGTCAAATCCAGAGGAGATAATCGAGAATGCGAAGGATAACGTGTACGCATCCAGAGTGGTTTTTGAAAGGGGTAAAAACGTTTTTGGCGGCACCGTTGAGGACGCCATTAACTATCTAATAATCAAAACACCAGATGGTTATAAGATTGACTGGGAGGCATCCACAATCTATAACCCCATGAGTTGGGTCGCTTTCAAGGTACAACGTCCTTCAACTCCAAATAAATTCAGGGTTATGGGAGAATTGTCAGATTATTATGACGATGGCGTGATTCGTCAAGGGATGCCTGGATTTTACTATAGTATAGAACTAAGTGCTGTGGAAGAAGGCAAGATTGTTCCTCTATTTCTTTACGCATATATAGGAAAAGAATCTCCTGACGGGCGGCGCCTTTTTGAAATTTTGAAAGATGGCAAATCGAAACCGCTTATATTGGAGTTACATTGGGAGCCGGGCTGTGCTATTTTGAGTATAGATAAGTTTATTCAACCTGGGTTTCTAGAGTATGACGACGAGAGCGGTAATTCTTCCGGAGAAAGAAAGCGGACCGATTTGAGTCATCAACCGCACAAAGCAAACTAAACTGTTGCTGTACGGGTGGAGCGTATACTATTTGGCAACTGATGTTGAGCAAAGGGGAGGAATTGCGCTATGTCTACCGGAATCGGAGTGGCTAGATTATTTAGAATAAACCTTAATCAGAACCTATGGTTCTTGGTTGTGAGCTATGGTTTTATGGGGTTTGCTGAATACAAAATTACTACTGGGCATATTTTGCTATGCTTTTCATTCATTTTGTCTGTTGTTACTACATGCTCGGCTGTGATGACACTAATGGCATACACAATGGAATATTGTTGCTCTAAAATGCGAAACATCCCTAATTCAGGTTGCCGGAGTTTTGCACCTCCAATGTGTCGTGATTGTAGTGCTGACAAAAAATAGACTTGTTCCAGAATAAGACGAATAGGGGTCTTGCTCCCGAACAAAGTTCGGGAGCAAGCCTTTTTTTCAAACCTGCGCGTGGCCGGGGCCGTAGAGCGCCTTGACCGCCGCCGGAGTGGCGCGCTTGGCCGCCCAGTCGCGGATAGCCTTGACCTGCTCGGCCATTGTCTTTGAGAGCGGCACCATTATCTGGGTCTGATGCCAGACGTCCTCGCTGTTCATGGCGCGGTTGGCCTGGCGCGCCTCTATGCGCGCGGCGATGACGGCCTGCTCTATCTCGGCGCCGCTCCAGCCGTTGGTGTAGTGGACCAGGTATTTCATCTTGAATTCCTTGGGGTCCGCGCTGTTGGCGGTCAGATGGATGTTGAATATCTGGGCGCGCTCCTCGTCGTCGGGCAGGTCGCAGAAGAACACCTGGTCAAAGCGGCCTTTGCGGATGATTTCCGCCGGCAGCATTTCAATGCGGTTGGCGGTGGCGGCGACAAAAACCAGAGGCGGCTTTTCCTGCATCCAGGTGAGAAACGCCGAAAACACGCGCGACTGCGCCGTGGCGGCCTCTTTGGGTGTGCTGAGGGCGCTTTCCATTTCGTCTATCCACAGCACGGCGGGGGCTACCGACTCTATGGCGTTGAGCGCGCGGTTGAACGCCTCTTCCGGGCTGCCGTAGGCGCCGGAAAAAATCAAGCTCATGTTGAGGCGGAACAGCGGTATGTCCCACAGCGCGGGGATGGCTTTTGCCAGCAGGCTTTTGCCGCAGCCGCTGACCCCCATTATCAGAATGCCCTTGGGAATGGGCATGCCGGAGTCCACCGAGGCCTGGGTGAACAGGTCCTTGCGTTTCATCGCCCATGTCTTGATGTTGCCTGCGCCGCCGATGATGCTGGTGTTGGGCCGTATCGGGACATATTCCAGGAATCCCGCTTTTTTGGCGATGGCGGCTTTTTCCGCGAAAATCTCGTCCAGCGGCTTGGTTTTGGAGGCGCCGCTGCTGTAGGTGCGGAACATCACATGGTCCACTTCCTTTAGCGTCATGCCGCGCAGCGCAAGCACAAGCTGCGATTTTACCGCCGCCGGCAGGGCGGCCTCCGGCGGAAACTGCTTCTCTATGGCCAGCACGCGGGCGGAGAGTTCTTCAGGGGAGGGCAGGTCCATATCCGCGTGGAATATCTCTTTTTCAAGCGACTCGGGCAAAACGTTTATGGCGGAGGTTATCACTATTACCGCCTGGTAATTGCGGGATAAAACCGAATAGGCCTCCCGCAGCCCGCGGACGGAGCGCGGGTCGGTCATGAAAGCCGGCAGGTCCTTCATCACATAAAACCCGCGCCGGGGCTGGGTGATGATGTTTTGAATCGCGGCCACCGGGTCGCGCGTGTCCACGCCGTTGGCCGGCGGGTTGAAGCCGTAAACGCAGCTCCAGGTAGTCAATGTGCCGTTGGCGAAACACCTGGGCAGCAGGGTCCTGAGGTTGTCTATGACGCGGTCTTCTTCCGAGGAATGCACGTACACAATCGGATGCCGACCCTGCAACGCACGTATAATCTGACTTTCAAAGCTGGCCATAATCGTCCTCCGAGAGTACACGATATAATAAAAAGCCTTTCATTTGCAAAAACACCAAAAACGCCAAAAACAGTGAAAACAGCGAAAACAGTGAAAACGGCCCTTGTCCCGTTCGGACGGTTTTTATAAAATCAAGAGATATGCGCAGCAACCGTCCCCCGCTTTTCCCGGCTGATGCCGGCAGGAGGAGAGTTATCCCATGAAATGCGACAACTTAGAGCCTATTGCCATTGTCGGGATAGGCGCGGTCATGCCCGGCGCGCTTAACAAAGACACCTTCTGGAACAATATATTGGGCATGAAGTCCTCCATAACCGAAGTTCCCTCCTCCCACTGGGACTGGCATGTCTATTACGACCCGGACCCCAAGGCGCCGGATAAAACCTATTCCAAAATAGGCGGTTTCATAAAAGATTTCAAATTTGAATCGGTCAAGTACCGCATCCCGCCACAGGTCGCAAAGCAGATGGATGCCGTGCAGCATCTGGCCATAGAGACCGCGCATATGGCCCTGGCGGACGGCGGCTACGATAAAAAGGTTTTCAACCGGGAGCGCTGCGCTGCCGTCATCGGCAACGCCATGGGCGGGATGAAAAACGAGGCCAGCCTGCTGCGCATCGGCCGCTACGATTATTACGAGATGCTGCGGAAAAGCAGGACTTTCGCCTCCCTGGGCGCGGCGGGGGCGGCTGTTATAAAGGAACTGGATGAAGTCGTGAGTTCCCGCTACCTTCCCATCACGGAAGACACCATGCCGGGCGAGCTTTCCAATGTGATAGCCGGCAGGGTGGCCAATGTGTTTGACCTCAACGGCGCCAATTTCTCGGTTGACGCGGCCTGCGCCACCTCGCTTGCCGCGGTTGACCAGGCGGTAAACGGCCTGCGGCTGGGTAATTTTGACATGGCCATAGCCGGCGGGGTGGACCAGATGATGTCCGCCTCGGCCTATGTGAAGTTCTGCAAAATCGGCGCGCTTTCGGCGGACGGGTCTTTCGTGTTTGACGCGCGCGCCAACGGCTTTGTGATGGCCGAGGGCGCCGGGCTGCTGCTGCTTAAACGTTTCTCCGACGCGGTGCGCGACGGCGACAAAATCTACGCCCTCATCCGCGCTATCGGCGCTTCCAGCGATGGCAGGGGAAAAGGCATCACCGCGCCCAATCCAAAGGGTCAGAAGCTGGCCATAGAAAAAACATTCGCCCAGCTTGATTACACCCCGGCGGACGTCGGTTTTGTGGAGGCGCACGGCACCGCCACCCGCGTAGGCGACGTGTCCGAGATGAGCGCGCTGGTGGAGGTCTTTGGCAAATACGGGATTGCGAAGGGAGCCATAGGCATAAGCTCCATAAAGTCGCAGATAGGCCATGCCAAGGCGGCGGCGGGGGTGGCCTCGCTTATAAAGGCCGCGCTGGCTTTGCATAACAAGACGCTGCCGCCGTCTATAAATTTCGCCACGCCGAATCCTAACATAGACTGGAACGGCCCTTTCCGTGTTATCACCGGGCCGGAGCAATGGCAGGGTGGCAAGCTGCGGCGGGCCAATGTGTCGTCTTTTGGTTTCGGCGGGACCAATTTCCACGCCGCACTGGAAGAATACGTGTCGGGAACAAGGCTGCCGGATTACAAGGCAGCCAAGGCCGCCGTTCCGGCGGTTGAATCCTCACAGGGGAGGCCGGTTTCCATGCATACAGAACCGCAAAAACTTCAGGGGGAAGCGATAACTTTCTCCGCCGCCAGCAAGGCGGAGCTTGTCTCCAGACTCAACAGTTTCGCCGCATCGCTGAAAAACACGGACCCCTATCCCGTCATCGCCTACGCCCATGCGCTCAACTGCGCGCCGCGCGGCGATTTCGCCGTGGCGCTTTCCGCCAAGTCGGCGGCGGAGCTTAAGGACAAAATCTCGTTTTTTGTCAAAACCGCCCAGGCTGGCGATGTGTGGCGGGTCCCCTCGCTTCACCTGAAAATGAAGGGAATATACCCCTTCCACCCGGCGACGGGGCGGGCGAAAATAGGCTTCATGTTCCCGGGGCAGGGCTCCCAGTACGTAGACATGATGAAGGACCTGGCCTCCAAATATCAGGTGGTGCAGGACACTTTTGACGAGGCCGACCGTATCCTGAAGGCCCTTATCGGCGTTACCATAACCGAAACCGTCTGGTCCAAACCCGGCGAAAACGCAGACGAGCTCGCCAAGCGCGAGGACGCCATCCGCCAGACCCAGATGACGCAGCCCTCGGTCCTGACCGCGGATATCGCGATGATGCGGCTGCTGACCTCCTTCGGCGTAAAACCCGATATCGCCATGGGCCACAGCCTGGGCGAATACGCCGCCGCCGTCGCCTGCGGGATATTCACTTTTGAGAGCGGCCTGCGCGCGGTGACCAACCGGGCCAAGGAAATGTCCAATATCCAGGTGGACGACACGGGCAAAATGGCCTCCGTCGCCGCCTCCTGCGAGCGGGTGGAGGCGGAGCTTAAAAGCATAAAAGGCTATGTCATCGCCGCCAACAAGAACTGTCCCACGCAGACCGTCATCTCCGGCGACAGCAAGGCGGTGGCCGAAGCCATAAAGCTGTTCAACGCGCTGGGCGTCCAGGCGGCGGAGATACCGGTTTCTCACGCCTTCCATTCCGAAATCATACGCCCCGGCGTGGAGCCGTACCGCAAATACCTGGGCGGTATTCCCGTTTCCAGCCCGGTAATTCCGATACTTTCAAACGTGACCGCCGGCTATTTCCCGCCGGACGAGCCGGGCGTGCGCGAGCTGCTGCTGCGCCAGATAACCAGCCCCGTGGAGTGGATGAAGCAGCTGCACAAAATGTATGACAGCGGCGTGCGCGTTTATGTGGAATGCGGCCCCAAACGGGTGCTGAGCGCCCTGGCCACCGGCACTTTGCAGGACAGAAAAGACATAGTGGTGCTGGCATCCAATCATCCCAAGAAAGGCGGCATCAACGAGTTCAACGACCTGCTGGCCAGCCTCACCGCCGCCGGCGTGGCTGTTGACTGGAGCGGCGCCGATATCTCCAAAGGCCGCGGCGCATTCACCCCGGCCTACGCGGAATGGGCCGCGCAGACGGCGGGCATCAACGTTCCCCCCGCCCCGCCGCCTCCCGCGCCGGCTGCTGTTGCGCATGTTCCCGCCAACCCGGAGCCGGCCCGCGAATGCGCGCCGGACAAGTTCGGCTTCAATTCCAACGACATAGCCGTAAGCGGTATAGCCGCCGGCACGCCCGGCAGCTGGGACAAGGTGTTCCGCGACGGCAATATAGACGAGATTCTGCGCGGCCAGAACATGATAGAGCAGCTTTCGCCGGAGGATATGCGCCGCCAGATAGACAAGAACATAGTCTCCGTCCTCAAATCCGCCACGGGCGACCACCGGATAGAGCGGCTTTCCTCCATAGAAAACGCCATAAAGCTGGCTGCGGTGCGCGGCGGCTTTGACCTGGAAAAAGAGTTCGGCCTGCCCGCAAACTGGGTGGGCGCTATGGACGCCTCCTTTCAGCTGGCCCTTGCCGCCGGCGTGCTGGCGCTGCGCGACGCGGGCATACCGCTGGTGCAGCATTACCGCAAAACCTCCACCGGCGGCTATCTGCCGGACCGCTGGGGCCTGCCGGCGCAGATGATGGACGATACCGGCGTTATTTTCGCCTCGGCTTTCCCGTCGGTGAACGCGCTTATAGACGAGGTGTCCCGCTGCCTCACATATACTTTCCGCAAAAAAAGCTCGGACGAAATCTACGGCTTTTACGACGCGCTTATCCAGCGCGTTACGGACCCGGCGCTGCGGCGCGAGCTGTCGCAGTGGTTTGCGGAAAACTACAGCAAGACCAAAGTTTCGGACTCGGAACAGGCATATACCTTTAACCAGAACTTCCTTCTAAGGATCATCCCCATAGGCCACAGCCAGCTTTGCCAGTGGATACGGGCGCGCGGCCCCGCCACGCATATCAGCGCGGCCTGCGCCAGCACCACCCAGGCCGTCGGCATAGCCGAGGATTGGATACGGGTCGGGCGCGCAAAGCGGGTGCTGGTTGTCGCCGCAGACGATATCACCAACGAGCGTGTGCGCGACTGGCTGTTCGCCGGCTTCCTTTCCACCGGAGCGGCCACCACCAAGTCCGCGGTCAGCGAAGCCGCGCTTCCCTTTGACCGCCGCCGCCACGGCCTGATAGTTGGCATGGGCGCCGCAGCCCTGCTGGTGGAGGATGAAACCGAAACCCGCAAACGCGGCATGAAGCCGCTGGCGCGCGTTCTGTCCACCGAGACGGCCAACAGCGCTTTCCACCCCACCCGGCTGGACGTAAACCATGTGGCGCAGATTATGGACAGGCTGGTGGCCCGGGCCGAGAAGCAGCGCGGCCTCAGCCGTTCCGAAATGTCGCGCAACATGCTTTTCATGTCGCACGAAACCTATACGCCCGCGCGCGGCGGCAGCGCGTCGGCGGAGGTTAACGCCTTAAAGAGCACATTCGGCGCGGACGCGCCGAACGTGGTGGTCAGCAACGTAAAAGGCTTCACCGGACATACAATGGGCGCGGGGCTGGAGGATGTAATCGCCGTGCGCGCGCTCAACACCGGCACGGTGCCGCCGATTGCCAATTATAAGGAGCCGGACCCGGAGCTTGCCGGCATAACGCTCAGCAAGGGTGGCGAGTATGATTTGAAATACGCCATACGGCTTGGCGCGGGTTTCGGCTCGCAGACCGCGATGACGCTGCTGGAGCGCACCTTCAAAAAAGGCGAGGCGCGCGTTGAATACCCGGAGAAATACAATGGCTGGCTTAAAGAGATTTCCGGCCAGACACTGCCGGAGCTTGAGGTGGTCAACAACACCCTGCGCGTCAAAGACAGCGGCGAGTTTCTGCGCAAAGGCGGACAGCCGCCCGTTGTGGTGGAAGCGCCGCAGGCTTATGTTGACAAGGCCGTGGCCGCAGCCAGGCAGCCCGCCGCTCCCGCCCCGGCTGCACATGCTCCCGCCGCGCCGGCGGTTTATGCCGCTGCCGCGCCGGTTGCCGCGGCTGTGGCGGCTCCGCCGTCTGCCGCGCCGGTTTCCGCCGCGCATGGCGGGACCGAGGTGCAGGCCGTCATCATAAAACTCATCACTGATAAAACCGGCTATCCGCAGGACATGCTTGAGCTGGACCTGGACATGGAAGCCGACCTGGGCATAGACACGGTAAAACAGGCCGAGCTTTTCGCTGCCATACGGGAGCATTACAGCATCCCCCGCAAGGAAGGCGTCAAACTAAAGGATTATCCGACGATACGGCACTGCATTAACTTTGTCCTGTCCGAGACCGGCGGACAACCCGCCGCGTCTGCGCCGGCAGCCGCAAAACCGGCGGCGCCGGCTGCTGTTCCCGCCGCAGTCGCGCAGTCCGCGCCGGCTGCCGTTTCCGCCGCGCATGGCGAGGCGGAGGCGCAGGCCGTCATTATAAAACTCATCACTGATAAAACCGGCTATCCGCAGGATATGCTTGAGCTGGACCTGGACATGGAAGCCGACCTGGGCATAGACACGGTTAAACAGGCCGAGCTTTTCGCCGCCATACGGGAGCATTACAGCATCCCCCGCAGGGAAGGCGTAAAACTGAAAGATTATCCGACGATACGGCATTGCATCAACTTCGTTCTGGCCGAGACCGGCGGCAAGTCCGGCGCGTCCGTGGCTGCTGTTTCCGCCGCGCCCGCTCCGGCTGCCGCCGCAAAGCCCGCGGTTGCGGCCCCTGTTGTTGCTCCGCCCGCTCCGGCTGCTGTTTCCGGCGCGCATGGCGAGGCGGAGGTGAAGGCCGTAATCCTTAAACTTGTCACCGACAAAACCGGCTATCCGCAGGATATGCTTGAGCTGGACCTGGACATGGAAGCCGATTTGGGCATAGACACGGTTAAACAGGCCGAGCTTTTCGCCGCCATACGGGAGCATTACAGCATCCCCCGCAGGGAAGGCGTAAAGCTGAAAGATTACCCGACGATACGGCATTGCATCAACTTCGTTCTGGGAGAGACGGGCGGCAAGTCCGGCGCGTCCGCGCCGCCGGCTCCGGCGGCGCCTGCTGCGCCTGTCGTGCCGGCTGCGCCCGCTCCGGCGGCCAAACCCGCCGCTCCCGCTGCCGCCACGTCCGCGCCCGCGCCGAAACCGGCGCAGGGCCCCGCGCCTTCGCCAAAACCGTTTTCAGCCGCGGCTCCGGCCCGCCTGAGCGACGGGGAAGTGAAGGCCGCCGTCCTTAAAATGGTGGCCGAGAAGACCGGCTATCCGCAGGACATGCTGGACCTGGACCTGGACATGGAAGCCGATCTGGGCATAGACACGGTGAAACAGGCCGAGCTTTTCGCCGCCATACGGGAGCATTACAGCATTCCCCGCAAGGAAGGCGTGAAACTTAAGGATTACCCGACGATACGGCACTGCATCAATTTCGTGCTGTCCGAATCCTCCGCCCCGGCGTCCGCGCCGCAGGCGGCCCCCGCCGCCGCGCCGCAGCCGCCGAAGCCTGAAACAGGCACTATACGGCTGATACCGACGCTGGTGGATGTTCCGCTGGAGGCAAAGGCGGGGCGCAAACTTTCCCCCAAGCGGCCCGTAATCATAATGTCGGACAATGCCGCGCTTACGCGCGCGTTCCAGTACGAGCTGTCGCAGCTCAAGGTGCCGGTGTATGTGTTCACCTCCGCCAAATCGCGCGGTAAAAACACCGCCACCGTTGACTGGCGCAGCCTTGAGGAGACCGAAAAGGCGCTGCGCGACTATGCCTCCGACAATCCGCGCATACAGGGCATAGTGTATCTGCTGGGCGCGGGCAATCCACGGCTGGACAAAAGCGCGGACCCGCATGCGGATTTGATCCGCTATGTGATGCCGCTGTTCCACGCCTGCAAAATATTTGAAGGCAATCTTGCCGACCAGGCCGACGCCGATACCTTCATATCCGTCAACATCACCATAGACGGCGCCTTCGGCATGAAAGCCGCCAGGGATTTTGACCCGTTCCCCGGCGCGCTCTCCGGCGCGGTGCAGTGTTTCAGAAAAGACATGAAGGAGCTTGCCAAAACCCGCACCAAGCTGCTGGACTTTGAACCGGAAACCGCAGCCGAGGAAGTCGCCCGCGCCACCCTGGCCGAAGTGCTGGAAGGGGACGACCGCCTCGCCATAGCCATGCGCGGCGGGAAACGGCAGACCTATCACGCCCTGCCGGTTCCGCTGGACAAAAGCATAAAGCGCTTTAATCTGGACGGCAAAACCGTGCTTGTAACCGGCGGCGGGCGCGGCCTGGGCGCATTGTTTACAAAGATGGCCGCACAGCAGCATAAGATGCGCTTTGTGGTGCTGGATATCATCCGCCACGACGAGCAGAGCGCCCGCTGGGCCGCCATGAACGCGGAGCAGCTGGCGGAGCTTAAGAATTCGCTCTGGGTCAAAATGCGGGCCGACAAGTCGCGCAAGGGGACCCCTGTTATACTGGAAAAGGAGTTCGGCGCGGTAATGGACGCCGTCGGCCTGCACCGGCATATAGAGGAGATTCAAAAGCTCGGCTCGCAGGTGGAGTATTTCAACTGCGATCTGCTGGACCTTTCCGCGCTTAACAAAACCATGGCCGATATCAAGGCCAAATTCGGCCAGATAGACGGCGCCGCGCATTTCGCGGGGCTGGAACGCTCCAAGCTGGTCAACGAAAAGACGGCGGAAGAGTTCATGCGCATCTACGACGTCAAGGCCGCCAGCGCGATGGCCATGCTGGCCTCCGGCGCGGTGAAGGAGAAAGGGTTCTGGGTGTTCATCTCCTCAATAGCCGGCAAATTCGGCAACCTGGGCCAGTCGGATTACGCCAGCGCCAGCGATTATATAGCCAAGCTGGCCATCAGCCTCTCCGCTTCGGGAATACGCGCCTATGCCGCCGACATGAGCGGTTATGCCTCCATAGGCATGGCGGTAAGGCCGGGGGTGGAGGCTTTCCTGAAATCCCAGGGCATGGTGTTTTTGCAGCCGCAGGAAGGGATGCAGACGCTTATAGACGAAATAATCCACGGCGACGTGCCGGAAATAGTGCTTAGTGCGTCGCTTGGCAAACTGGACTGGGACGGGCAGGTGAAATCCCCGCTGACCGGCGAGACGTCCGGCCCCGCGCCTTCCGCCCCCCCCGCCGCTTCCGGCGGCATGCATTTCGTGGAGCGGATAGCGATGGTTGAGGAAGGCCGCTCCCTTCTGGCCGAAAAGGAATTCTCTCTTGAAAAAGACCCCTATCTGGCGGACCATTCCATAGACGGCACGCCCTATGTCCCCGGCGTGATGGGCATAGAGACTTTCATGGAAGCCGCCGCCGCGCTGGCGGGCAAGCCTTCCGCCGGGCTGGAGGATGTGCATTTCTCCCTGCCGATAAAATTGCTGCGCAACAGGCCGCAGGGCGTGCGCGTGTCCGCCTCCAAAACCGGCGCGCAGGCGGAGATGTTTATTGAATCCGACTTTGTAAACCCGCAGGGCGAGAAAATGGGCGCGCCGCGCCGGCATTTTTCGGCCAGGACGCTGGGCGCGTTTGAGACCGTGTTCAAAGACGCGCAGAGGCCGCAGCCCGCGCTGCGCCCGCCCTCCGCGGACAAGGCGGCGATATACAAGCTCTATTTCCACGGCCCCAGCTTCCAGGTGCTGGAATCGGTTATATCGGTAACGGCGGATTCGGTTACGGCGCGCTACCGCCGCCCCGCAACACCAGTCTGGCCCGGAGAGGTAAAACTGTGCGCCTTCCCGCTGCTTATAGAGGCGGCGTTCCAGGCCTGCGGCTTCCGGGATTTGACGGTTGACAACCGCATGGCCCTGCCCGACTACGTAGGGAAGCTGCGTGTTTACGCCCAGCAGTCCGACGCGCCGGAAACGCTGGACGTGCATTGCCGGTTCAAAGGCAAGGACCAGCAGGGCAAAAGCGTTTACGACGCCTGCGTCTGCGACAAGGACGGCAATATCTGGATTGAGCTTCAGGATTACCGGATGATAGCCCGTTCCTGAGCGGCGTATCCTCCGACTGTGGCGGCTTATGAAAGCGATACTTGTCATCTCAAGCCATGGCGAAGTTCCCCCGCGGGACGGGTTTCTGTCCGGCGGGGAGGAGAGTGAATTCGCGGTCCTGCTGGCCGAAAAGCGCCGGCGCGACTGGCTGTGCGCCCGCTTTGCCGCCAAAAAGGCGTTTTTGGAAGCCTGGCCGGACTGCGGGCTGGGCATGAAGGAGATAACGGTTTCCAAAACCCCTGCCGGGGAGCCGTTTTTTGTGGCGGGCGGGCAGCGCAGGCCGCAGCCGCTGTCGCTTTCGCACAGCGCGGGGCACGCGGCGGCGGCGTTGGGGCTGGATTGCCGCGCCATCGGAGTGGACCTGGAAAAAATAGAGGCGCGCCCCCAGTGCTGGATTGACGATTGTTTTCAGCCCTCGGAAATTCCCGTGGGCGCCGACGCGGCTTACTGCACCGAACTGTGGGCCAAGAAAGAGGCCGTTCTCAAGGCGCTGGGCATAGGGCTTTCAGCGGACCTCTATGACGTGCGTTTTGACGGAGGCTGCCACAAACCCGCGGTTTTCAGCCGCGCGCGCAAGGCGTGGCAGGACAGGGGCGGCGGGAAATTTCTGATGCGCGTTCACCGCATGCCCGAAGGCTGCGTAACCTGCGTGGCCATGCTTTCATAGGAGACTGTTATGGATGATTTGATAAACCAGCCCCCCTCAAGTTCCGCCGAAAGCGGCGCGCCCTCCAAGGGCAAGCCGCGCAAGGTGCGCGAGGCGCCGGCCAGCCTGCGCAAATTCCGCGAAATCTACGGCAAGGCGCTTGAAGGCGCAGGGCCGGATAAGGTGGCGGCCCAGAAGGCCAAGGGCAAGCTCACCGCGCGCGAGAGAATACAGTACCTCGTGGACGAGGGCACCTTCAACGAGGTCGGCGCGCTGGTGGAAACCACCTGCACCGAATTCGGCCTGCGCGACAAGCATATAAAAGGCGACGGCGTCATCACGGGTTTCGGCAAGGTCAACGGGCGGGACGTGGCCATATTCTCGCAGGATTTCACGCAATTGGGCGGCTCGCTGGGGCTGGCGCATGCCAAGAAGATAGCCGCCGTCATGGACAAGGCGATAGAGGCGCGCACCCCCGTCATCGGCCTGCTGGATTCGGGCGGGGCGCGCATACAGGAAGGCGTGGAAAGCCTGGACGGCTACGCCCGCATTTTTGCGCGCAACGTCAAAGCCTCCGGCGTGGTGCCGCAGATTTCCGTCATACTCGGCCCCTGCGCCGGCGGCGCGGTATACTCGCCCGCTCTCACCGACTTTGTCTTCATGGTGGAAGGCATAAGCCATATGTTTATCACCGGGCCGGAGGTCGTCAAAGCCGCCACGGGCGAGCAGGTGGATTTTGACACGCTTGGCGGCAGCGGGCCGCATTCCTCCAAGTCCGGAGTGTGCCACTTCGTCGCCAAAAGCGAGCCGGACTGCTTCCGCCAGGTGCGCGAGTTGCTGAGCTTCCTGCCCCAGAGCCGCTGGGAAAAGCCTTCCGTGGGCGACAGCCCCGACCCCGCCAACCGCCAGGTCCCGCTGCTGGAGAAAATCTGCGAAATCCATCCGCGCAGGCCCTACCGCGTAACTCATATCATCTGGTGGCTGTCCGACGAGCATAAATTCCTGGAGGTCCACCAGAACTTCGCCAAAAACATAGTGGTGGGCTTTATGCGGCTGGGCGGCGAGGTCGTGGGCGTGGTGGCCAACAACCCCGCCGTGATGGGCGGCGCGCTGGACATACAGGCCAGCGTGAAGGCCGCGCGTTTCGTGCGTTTCTGCAACAGCTTCAATGTCCCGCTTCTGACGCTGGTGGACCTGGGCGGCTATCTGCCCGGGGTGGAGCAGGAGCACGGCGGCGTCATCCGCAACGGCGCGAAGCTGCTTTTCGCCTATGCCGAGGCCACCGTGCCGAAGGTGACGCTCATCCTGCGCAAGGCCTACGGCGGCGCGTATATAGCGATGAGTTCCAAATACCTCAACGGGGACTTCAATTTTTCGCTGCCCAGCGCGGAAATTGCCGTGATGGGTCCGCGCGGCGCGGTGGAAATACTGCAATCGCGCCTCATAAAGGAAGCCCCGCCGGAGCAGCAGGACGCGCTTAAGGAAAAGCTTACCGCCGAGTATGCCGAGAAATTCGCCTCGCCTTATCAGACCACCTCCACCGGCTCCATAGACGAGGTGATAGAGCCTTGCCAGGCGCGCTACCGGCTGATTTCGGCGTTCCGTTTCCTGCGCAACAAGCGCATTCCGGGAACAAACGAATCCCGCGGCAACATCCCGCTGTGAAAGCCCTTGTGCAGCGGGTTGAGAAAGCCGCCGTCGCCATAGCGGGCGGCCCCAGGCGGGAGATCGGGCGCGGCTTTGTGGTTCTGCTGGGCGTGGCTGAAGGCGATACAGAGGCCGCCGCGCTCTGGCTTGCGGCGAAAACGGCGAAGCTGCGGGTGTTTTCAAACACGGAAGGCAAGTTTGACCTGTCGCTTGCCGATGTGGGCGGGCAGGCGCTGGTTGTTTCGCAGTTCACGCTGCTTGGCGACTGCGCCAAAGGCTGCCGGCCCGATTTTGCCGGCGCGGCCCGGCCCGAAGAAGCGAAAAAACTTTATCAGGCTTATGTTGACGCCCTCGCGCGAGAGGGCATACCCGTGCAGACCGGCGAGTTCGGCGCGCACATGGATGTGGAAATTCACAACAACGGTCCCGTAACCATCATGCTAGAGCGTATATGACAAATCCGCGAGGCCGCCCGCGCATCGCGCGTTCGCGGCAGCCTTTTCTGTTTGATTTTAGCGGCGGCAAAATATCCCGGCGGGAGTATGCGCTGTGGACTGCCGCCGCCGCGCTGTGTTTTTGCGGCTTCTATATATTCCACCGGTTTTGGTACAACGCGGTGTCGCTGAAAGCCGCCGCGCCGGTTTACTATCACGACGATATAATAAAGGTCAGGCTTTCCACCCGCAACAGGGCCTTGCTGGAGAATTGGCGGCTTCATCCGCCGGTTGTGCGCCTTGCCGGGATGAACGCAAGGCCGGTAGGCGGCATGGCGCGGTTTTACATGACGCCGGTCCGCAACGGCTGGGCCGGGCAAATGCCCTGCCCATGGAATGCCCCGCCCGGCAGCTACCGGCTTGAGCTGGAAGGCGGCTGCAAATATCTCAAGGCCGGCAATGTGGAGATAGCGCGCCGCGTCCCGGCGAAAATGCCGCCCAAATTCGTGGTTCTTACTATGGAGTATGCCGGGGATTACCGTTCCCTCCGCATGAAGCTGCCCGACGGCACTATTGGCGGCAAAGACGCGCCCGCGCGCTGGGCAAAGCATCTGGGCGCGGACGCGGTGTGGGCGCTGGTTGGCAAAACCTCCGGCGTCAAAGGCGCGCCGTGGAACACTGTGGACCTTGCCTCCGTGCGCGAGGTGGGGCGGCAGTGCCATGCGCGGGGCGTAAAATTCGGCGTGTGGGTGATGTGCTATCTCACGCATATAGAGAAAAACAATTTTTTTCCCCGCTACCAGTGGGCGCAGGAGATTGAAAACGGCAGGCTCAAAAACGTGCGCGCCGTCTCGCTGCGCGACGGCAAAAGGCCCGACGACATCGCCGATTTGCTGATTAAATTCCGCGATATGCCCGAGGTTGATTATCTGGGGCTGGATTATATCCGCAATGCTCTTGGCGGCTACGAGCTGATGGACGATTTCTACGCCGAAATGCCCTGGGCCCCCAGGCCGGAAAACTGGGACAGGCTTTCGCCCGGCGGAAAAACGGCCGCTTTCGCTGCCATGAAGGTCGCGCGCAAAAACAAGCAGTTCATAGACGACTGGCAGTGGTGGCGCGCGCGCAGTGTCGCGCGGATAGTGCGCCATATAAAAGACCGGCTGGGTCCCTCCAAGCCGCTGTGGGCGTTCACGCTGGGCTGGGAAAGGGGCTGGCAGCACGGGCAGGACCCGCCCATGATAAACGATGCCGGCGCGGACTACGATGCGGTCATGCTTTACGAGGCCACCTCCGGCCAGTTCGCCGAGATGATGTCAGACTGGGGAGGCTACCTCAAATCCGCCGACGTCCAGCTTGTTGCCGGAAATGTGATAGACTGGCCCCTGCACCAGAACGCCGGGCTGGGCGAGTATAAAAGCCGCTTCTCGCGCGCGATGCGCCGCATGTATTCCGACGGGAACGTGCCGGGCATATTCGTCCATGACCTGTGCCGGCTTGTGGGCGGGCGCAAAGGCCCCGCCTCAACCGAGGACTGGGCCCGCGCCACGCGCGAGGTCATAGCCGAATTCCGCGCGCTGCCGGATAAAAAATGAAGAGTCTGCTGCTTGCCGTAACCGTTTCCGCCGCGGCTTTTGCCGCGGCTAAAACCGCGCCGAAAACGGTGAAGATAACTTTCCCCCCCTCTAAAACGGTTGTGGAGGCAGAGCTTGCCCTCACGCAGGCGGAACATGAGAAAGGGCTGATGTTGAGGACCAGCCTCGCCTCCGGGCGCGGGATGCTTTTCGTTTTCCCGGAGGAGGATATGCACGTTTTCTGGATGAAGAACACGCTCATAGACTTGGACATAGTTTTTATCGGCGCGGACAAAAAGATACTGCTGGTCTACGACAAAGTCCCCAAATCCCGCAAAGACACCCCCGACGACAAGGTGGCCCGCGTCCCCGGTTTTGGCCGGTATGTGCTGGAACTGCCAGCCGGATACTGCGCCGGGCACGGGATAGTCAAAGGCTCGGCGCTTGAGTTCAGGCTGCCGCAGCCGAAGGCCGGGAAATGAAAATAGACTTGCTCCCGAATAAGGTTTATGAGGCAAAAAGACAGGATTTTGGCCTGCAACGCAGCGGACAGAGGCGAGCACACTCCGGCGGGGTGTGTAAGCCGGTGGCCGCGAAGTTGCAGGCCAAAAGCCGTGATTTTTGCCCAAAAAATTATTCGGGAGCAAGTCTAATAATTGCGCTGCTTCTTTTGCTTTGCAGGCCCGCCCTTGCCGCCGATATTGACTGGGATGCGGCTTACAGGGAAACCAGGGCGCATCTGATAAATCTCATCAACATAAAGACCGCCCAGCCGGAGGGTAGCGAGGTTGCGGCGGCGCGCTACATATATTGCGCGCTAAACCGCGAGGGCATAGACTGGGAGATTTACAAGTCCGCGTCCGGTAGGGCGAATCTGGTGGCGCGGCTGAAAGGCTCCGGCAACGGAAAACCGCTGCTTCTGATGGCGCATCTGGACACCGTGGGCGCCGACGCCGCGGAATGGGCGTCGGACCCGTTCAGGGCGGCGGAGCGCGGCGGCGCGATATACGGCAGGGGCGCGGTGGACTGCAAAAGCCTTGCCGCTATCAATCTGAGTACGCTGGTCTGGCTCAAACGCAGCGGCATAAAGCTGCGCCGCGATGTCATCATGCTTGCCAGCGCCGACGAGGAAGCCGGCGGCGCGCTGGGCCTGCGCTGGATGCTGGACAAGCACCCCGGCGCGATAGACTGTGGCTTTGCCCTTAACGAGGGAGGCGGCATGATACTGGGCGCGGACGGCTCCCCCCGCGCGCTGTATGTGGACGTGGGCGCAAAGCCGTGCATGAAAGTGGTCGTTTCCGCCTCCGGCCGGCCCGGACATCCGGCCATGCCGCCGCGCGGGCAGGCCATATACAGCCTTTCCGCCGCCCTGAACCGGTTAAAGTCCGGTTACAGGCCGCAGACGCGCATGACGCCACTTGTCCGCAGACTCTTTGAGGGGATTTACCCCTTCCAGAATCAGGACGGCAAAACCACTCTGGACATGTTGTTTTCGGAAGACCCTGCCGCCCGCCGCCAGGCGGAGGACGCAATCGCTCTTGACCCGTTTCTTGACTCCCAACTGCGCGACACCTGCTCCCCCGTTATTTTGCGCGCCGGAGATGACGGCAATGTGATACCTGGCCATGCCCGCGCGGAACTGGATTGCCGCCTGCTGCCCGATTCGGACCCGGAGGCCGCGCTATCCGAGCTTAAAGCCGCCGTTGGCGACGCCGCGGAGGTTTCCGTAAAGGAGAGTCCAGAAAAGCCGTTTCCCAAACCCATGGACATGACGGACGAACTGTATGAGACCATAGTGCGCGTAAGCTCCGCCGCCATGCCCACCGCCGTGCTTGCCGGCGGCGCGCTTTCGCCCGCAAGCGATTCCGAATGGCTGCGCCGCAGGGGGATAATAACTTACGGCCTTTGCGGACCGTCAACTTACGGCGAATCCTCCGGCGTGCACGGCGCGGACGAGCGTATTTCCGAGGCGGAACTGCGCCAGCAGCTGAAGCTCATTTATCTTGTAACCGCCGCCTTCGCCGGGGAGGCGGCCCCGCCGCAGCCGCCGGTTCCCCCTCCCGCTGCCGCCAGATAACGTTTTTTGCTTTAATTTATATATGCGAAAACTAAAGGCCGCCGTGCTAGGCGCCACCGGAACGGTGGGCCAGAAGTTCATAACCCTGCTGCAGGACCATCCCTGGTTTGAAATAGGCGCGCTGGGCGCGTCCGAATTTTCCGCCGGCCAGACATACGGCCAGGCCGCCGCCTCCAAATGGCGGCAGTGCGTGCCGCCGCCGCAGGCGGTGGCGTCCATGAAAATCCTCTCCTGCAAGCCGGAACTGATGGACTGCGATCTTGCTTTCTCCGGCCTTGAGCCTTCCGCCGCAAACGAGGTGGAAAAGGCGTTTGCCGCCTACGGCATCCCGGTGATTTCCAACACCCGCAATTACCGGATGGAGCCGGACGTGCCGCTTCTGGTCCCGGAGGTCAACCCCGAACATGCGGAGCTGGTCCTGCTCCAGAAAAAGCGCGGCTGGAAAAGCTTTATCGTTACCAACCCCAATTGCGTCGTCGCGCCGCTGGTGATGGCGCTAAAACCGGTGCTGGACGAATTCGGCCTGTCTAAGGTGATGGTTTTTTCCATGCAGGCGGTGTCCGGCGCGGGGTATCCGGGCGTGGCGTCGCTGGACATACTGGACAATGTTATCCCGCATATCGGCGGCGAGGAGCCCAAAGTGGAGGCCGAGCCGCTAAAAATTCTGGGCGCTCTCAAAAACGGCGTTGTGCAGAGCGCCCCTTTCAAAATATCCGCGCAGTGCAACCGCGTTGCGGTATGCGACGGACATACCATAAACGTCTCCTTCGCCACGAAGAAAAAAACCTCCATCCAGGCAATACGCGACGCGCTTGAGGGGTTCACTGCGCTGCCGCAGCGGCTGAAGCTGCCCTCCGCGCCGCAGCCCCCGCTGATTTATCTGGAGGATAATTTCCGCCCCCAGCCGAAACTGGACAGGGACGCCGGGCGCGGCATGGCGGTAACCGTGGGCCGGCTGCGCGACTGTCCGGTACTGGGCTTTAAGATGGTCGTGCTGGGCCATAACACCGTGCGCGGCGCCGCCGGCGCGGCCATACTCAACGCCGAACTGCTGCTCCGGCAGGGATATATAAAGCCCCGCTCCTGATTTTTGCCGCGACGGTTTTTCGCAGCTCCCGCAGTCTAACTATATACGGGTGCGATTATGCCTGGCGAAAATGAAATAATCCGGGACATTCTTGACGGCAGGGGCGATTTTGCCGGACTGGTGCGCGAGCATCAGCGGGCGGTTTATGCCTTCTGCCTTTCTTTTTTGCGCTCGCCCGAAGACGCGGAGGACGCCGTTCAGGACGTGTTCGTCAAGGCATACCGCAATCTGGGCAGATTCCGCTTTGAGTCGTCGTTTTTTACCTGGCTGCGCCGGATAGCCTACTGCCGCTGCATTGACGGGCTAAAGCAGAGGGCAAAGCGGCGCGAGGAAGCGATGGAGCGCGATTTCGCGGAGCCGCCCGCGTCCCGCGGTTCCGGCGACGGCGAGATGATTGAAAACGCACTTGCCGCGCTGCCGGAGGATTACCGCGCCGTCCTTGTCATGCGCGAGGGCTGCGGCATGTCTTACGAGGAAATCGCCCAGGCCATGGATATATCGGCGGACGCCGTGGATGCCAAAATCCGGCGGGCCAGGGCGCTATTTTCCGAAAAAGCCCGGAAATTTGCGGAGGACTGCTATGAACTGCGCGAAAACAGATGAGGTTTTCCGGCTGTTGGACGGCAGGCTTTCCGGCGCGGAGCGCGGGCAGGCGCAGCGGCATCTGGAAAGCTGCCCGCAATGCCGGGAAGATGTGCGGAGGTGGAGTGATCTGTCCCGCCGGGCTTTCAGTCTGCCGGAGAGGGTGGAATGCCCGGATTTCTCCGCCAGCGTTATGGCGGAAATTGGCAGGGAACAACCATTTTGCGGCGTTATAGCGTGCCGGCTGAGGGGTTTTTTCACCGTTCCGCGCCTGGCAGCTGCGGGGGCGGCTATTTTGCTTATAGCGCTTGTCGCGGCGCGCGCGGCAAAGGCGCGTCGCCAGTCGGAAAAAGAGGCGGCGGTATTTGTGGCGGAGTTTGTTTCCGGCGGCAAGACGGACGACAGCTATACGGCGCTGTCGGAGCGGCTGTTCGGACTTTAGCGGAACATCGCAAGGAGGCGGTATGAACAGGAAAATCAGGGTTTTTGCTCTGGCGGCGGTTGCGGCTGCCGGGCTGTGCGCGGTGGCCTGCGCTCAGGAGGGGCCGGACGGCCCGCCGGAACACGGGCGCGGCGGTTTTCGCGGCGGCGAAGGGATGATGCGCGACGAGGGCCGGATGCTGGATAAAATTGCCGCGAAAATCGGCATCAGCGACGAAAAGGCCGCGAAAATGAAAAGCCTGCGCGAGGCCCGCTCCGCCAAAATGAAACAGCTTGGCGAAACTCTCAAGACCAGGCGCGAGGCGATGCTGGCCGAGTTGAAAAAATCCGGCTACAGCGAGGATGCCGTGCGCAAGCTTCAGGCCGAGGCGCAGAAGACGGAAAACGAACTTGACAATAACCGGCTGGAAGGCCTGCTTGAAATACGCAAACTCCTTAGCGACGACGAATTTAAAAAACTGATGGACATGCTGCCCCGCCCGCCGGACGGCCCGGGCCGGGGTATGCGCCCGGACCGCTCCGGCGGCGGGCGCGGCGGCCCGCCGCGCGATATGGAGCCTCGCGGTGAAGGCGGCCCCGGAGGGGACGGCTTTTCACGGCCTTACGGAGGCGATGACGGCAAAATGCCGTCCCAGCCATGACGCGCGGAGAGGCTGGCGCGGGACGGCACGGCGCGTTGCCCGGACAGGGTGGCGCAATGAGGGCGCGCATCGCCGCTGTCTGCGTTGCCCTTATGCCGGGTGTGTGCGGGGCCGGCACCGTCTATGTCTATAACAACAACGACTCCGGCGACGGCAGCCTGCGCCAGGCCATAACGGTCTCCAATGCGGCGGGCGGGTCCAACACCATATTATGGGCTTCCGCCGGGGGCGAGAGCATATTCCCCGCCAGCGATTTAAGCAGCATAAACGGCGGCACGACGCTGGATGTATCCGCCTCCACCTCTCCGGTTTCCATAGCCGGCGATTACGCGGTGCCGCTGGGCGGCGCGGTGACATTCAGAAACGACACTCTGACATCCACTTTCACCGTGTCGGCTGTGATATCCGGCGCGGGCTCGCTGACAAAAACCGGAAGCGGGGTTCTTGCCCTGTCCAATTCCAACACTTATTCCGGCGGAACCTCCGTAAACGGGGGCGTGCTGCTCATCGGCGCGGATTCGGCGCTGGGCGCGTCTTCCGGCGGGCTGGCCTTCGGCGGCGGGACGCTGCGCGTGTCGGCGGATATGTCGTCCGCGCGGAACGTCGTCCTTAACTCCGGCGGCGGAGCGTTTGACACGGATTCCTACACGTTGGGGCTTTCCGGAATAATCAGCGGTTCCGGCGCGCTCGGCAAAGAAGGCAGCGGCGTTCTGGTGCTTGGCGGAGCCAATACTTATTCCGGCGGGACTGTAATAAGCTCCGGGACTATTCAACTGGGCGCGGACAATGCGCTTGGCACGGGGGACATAGCGGTTTCCGGCGATGGGACGCTTGACCTGGCCGGTTACACGCAAAACGCGGCGGCGCTGTCCGGCGGCGGCACAGTGAAGATGAAGTTGCAGCCGGGGGTTGCAAATCTCAACATCTCCGGCAATGCCGCGCTTGGGGGCGTGCTGTCTGTTAATTTTTCGCCGCAGCTTATTTTGCAGGGGCAGACGTTCACTCCGATAACCGCGGGTTCGGTGTCGGGGACGTTTTCGTCCATAGCTTCCCCGGCGGCAGTGTCTTTCGTCCCGGTATACGATGCGGTCAGCGTTATGCTGACGGCGGATATGGTCCCGTTCGCAAACACCGCCGCCACCGCAAGCCAGCGCGCCTCCGCCGGGGTGCTGGAGGGATTCCGCGCCTCGCCTTCCGGCGATATGGCGACGGTGATAAGCAACCTCTACACTTTGAGCGCGGCGCAGTTGCAGTCCGCGCTGGAGCAGACAAGCCCGTCCCCGCTGCTGTCGCTGCGCGCGCTGGAGGCGGCGGGTTCCGATGTCCAGTCCTCCGTGCTGCGAAGGCGGGCCCTGCATCTGGCCGGAGCCGATGATTTGGGCCGCGCCGCCTATCCCGGCGCGAAAAAAGGCGCCGCACAATCCCGGTTGGGGTTTTTTGTCTCCCCCGCCGGGGTGAAAAGCGAAACCAGGAATTCGCAGGATGCCGCCGGCTATTCGCTTTACGACGGCGGCCTTCTGGCCGGGGCGGATTACCGGTTTGGCGAGCGCGCCGCGGCGGGCGTGCTGGCCGGTTATCTTGCAGGCAGCGCGGATTTTGCGTATCCCAACTCAGGCAGCGTATCCG
Source organism: Elusimicrobiales bacterium (assembly GCA_041651175.1). Classification (NCBI taxonomy): domain Bacteria; kingdom Pseudomonadati; phylum Elusimicrobiota; class Elusimicrobia; order Elusimicrobiales; species Elusimicrobiales bacterium. The sequence goes on from JBAZJT010000015.1 coordinate 52,166, forward strand.
CGCGAAGCGCGCGCTACGGCGCGTATGCCGTGGCGGCTGGCGAGCGAGCGCGCATGGCGCTGTATGCGGGCCGCGCAAACGACTCATTTTCGGTTAAGCGGGATTTGGCTTTCGGCGAGATATACCGGCAGGCGCAGTCGGATCCGCGCGGCTCGGAAACAAATCTTTATGCCATGGCTAGCTGCGATTTCCGGCATCTGGGGCATGGCACTTTCTCCCCCTCCGCGGAGCTTAACTACGACGATATGCGCGTGGATCCGTTCACCGAAACAGGGGCGGATTCGCTGAACCTGTCTGCGGACGGGCAGCATGCCGTTTCGCTGCGCTCCATTCTGTGGCTGCGCTATTCCGACAGGCGGGAGATGGGGGCTTATGCCCTTGCCTCGCATCTGGGTGCGGGCTGGCGGCACCAGTTCCGGCAGCAGTCCGCGCTGACGGCGCGCCTGGCGGCAGGCGGGGACGCGATGTCGGTGTCCGCGTCGTCCGGGCGGGACGGTTTGCGCGCGGAGGGCGGTGTGTCGGCAGGCTGGGGCGCGCGGACCGCCTTCAGCCTGGATTACAACGGCGATTTCAGCTCCGATGCGACCGAGCATATCGTGAACGCCGGCCTGCATTTCGCGTTCTGAAAAATATGCTATAATAACTCCGTTGCACTACCATCAAGAGAGGCGGAGGGACAGGCCCTGCGAAGCCTCAGCAACCTGTTTATTCAAGGTGCTAAATCCTGAAGTGATGACTCATCACTTGAGATGATAGGGAAGAAAAAGCACCCTTCCTTACAAACCATCACTATGAGGATGGTTTTTTTATGCCCTCCTCTCCGCAAAACATGGAGTTGTTATGGCAAAGACTGTCGCAGAAATAAACGATAAAATTAAAAAAGGCGAAGCCGTAGTGCTGACCGCGGAGGAAGTCATAGACTTCGCGGACAAACACGGCGTTGAGGAAGCCGCCCGCAAGGTGGATGTTGTAACCACGGGCACGTTCGGGCCGATGTGCTCCTCGGCGGCGTATTTCAACCTGGGGCACAGCAAGCCCAGAATCAAGCTTGGCGGCGGGACGGCCACGTTCAACAATGTGCCAGTCTATACCGGCCTTGCGGCGGTGGATGTGCTGCTGGGCGCCACCGCCATGCCGGCGGACGACCCGGCCAACGCTACCCACCCGGGAAAGTTCGCCTACGGCGGTGCGCATGTGATAGAAGAGCTTGTGGCGGGAAAAGACGTGCGCCTCAAAGCCTCCGCCTACGGCACGGACTGCTATCCGCGCCGCGGCATAGACACGGCAGTGAACCTCAAAACCATAAACGAGGCCGTGCTTTTCAACCCCCGCAACAGCTATCAGAACTACAACGTTGCCGTGAACCTTTCCGGCAAAACCATATATACCTATATGGGAATCCTGAAGCCGGATATGGGCAATGCCAATTACTGCAGCGCGGGCCAGTTGTCGCCGCTGCTGAAAGATCCGCTGTACAAAACGATAGGAATCGGCACCAGAATATTCCTGGGCGGAGGGGTGGGCTATGTGGCCTGGCCGGGGACGCAGTTTAACCCCTCCGTCCCGCGCGGCGAAAACGGCGTGCCCAAACGCCCTGCCGGGACGCTGGCGGTCATAGGCGACCTTAAGCAGATGAACGCGCGATTCCTGAAAGGGATGAGTTTCACCGGCTATGGCGTTACGCTGGCAGTGGGCATAGGCGTGCCGATACCGGTGCTCTCGGAAGAGATTTTGCGCCATGCAATCGCGCGCGACAACGAAATATTTGCGCCCGTGGTTGACTATTCGCAAACCTATCCCAACCGCGGCCCGGAGGTCATAGCCGAGGTCAGCTATGCGGAACTGCGCAGCGGCGAGATAACCGTTAAGGGGCGCAAAATACCGACGGCGCCGTTATCCAGCCTGCCGCGCGCGCGGGAGATTGCCGGCATTCTCAAGGACTGGATAACGCGCGGCAGCTTCCTGCTGTCGGAGCCAGTGTCGCCCCTTCCGGCTGCGGATTCTGGGATAAGCCTGAAGCCGCTTAACGGATAAACTGATGAAATCGCCGCTGTTTGTGCCGCGCGCCTACCGCGACGCGCCTGCCGCAGGCAGGCGCTCGTTCACCGTATGCTGTCGCGATACAGACCTCTGGATAGCGGCGGACCCCGTGCTGGAACCGCTGGCGCGGCGGGAAGTTCTGGCGCGGCGGGCGGAACTGGAAGCATACATCGCCCGCCGCCGGGATTTCCTTACAGCGCTGGCGCCTCTGCCGGATGACGAGACCGCCCCCCCCATAGTCCGCGAAATGATGGCCGCCGCGCGGCTTGCCGGGGTGGGGCCGATGGCGGCGGTGGCCGGGGCCGTGGCGGAGGCTGTGGGCCGCCGGCTGCTGGAATCCGCGGACGGGGTTATCGTGGAAAACGGCGGAGACATATTCCTTAAATCGGGCCAGCCCGCTGTTTGCGAGGTTTTCGCCGGGAATTCGCCTTTTTCCGGCAGGCTGGCCTACGAGGCGGACGCCTCCGCCGGCTGCGGGCTTTGCACGTCTTCCGGCACGGTGGGGCATTCGCTGAGCTTTGGCAAGGCGGACGCCGCTACCATACTCTGCGCCGGCGCGGCAGAGGCCGACGCCTATGCGACCGCCGTCGGAAATATGATAAAAAACAGGGATGATATCGCAGCCGCTCTGGCGTATGTTAAAACTCAGCCCCGCATAAAAGGCTGCGCCGTGATAATCGGCGATGCCATCGGAATCTACGGGGATTTGCGCGTGGTGAAACTATGAAAAATCCAGTGGTGGTCAAATTCGGCGGCTCCAACATGAAAAGCGGGCGCGACATCCGGCTGATTGTGGATGTCGTCAAACGTTACGACACTCCGCTTATCGTCGTCGTTTCCGCGCTTTACGGCCTGACCGAGAGGCTGACGGAGGTGGTGCGCTCGGTCAAAAATGACGCGGGGCTTATCTCGCAGCTGCGGCAGTTCCTGCTTGGCACAAAGCGCGACATCGTGGCGCAGTTCATAGACGACCCGGAAAAGATGCGGATGGTGATGGACAAGCTCTCCGCCCGCGCGGGCGAGCTGGAGCGTTATCTTAAAGGCATTCATTTTCTGGGGCAGACGCCGGATTTCGCCGGAGACCTGATACTGAGCTACGGCGAGCGGCTTTCCTCCTGCCTGCTGGAGTCCATACTGCGCGCCGAATCCGTTGACTGCGAGGAGGCCCTGCCGGAGGAGATAGGCCTTTTCACCGACGGCGAGTTCAGAAACGCCAGCGTGGATTTCGCGGCTTCGCGTTCGCGCGTGCGGCGGCGGCTGCGCCGGGACAAAGTGTATGTGGTGCCGGGGTTCTACGGCATCTCGCCCGACGGGAAGGTGAATCTGCTGGGGCGCGGCGGCAGCGATTATTCGGCTGCGGCCATAGCCCGCTGCGTGGACGCCAAATCCCTGGACATCTGGAAGGACGTAGACGGCTTCATGAGCGCCGACCCCAAAGCCGTGCCGGGCGCGCGGCCCGTGCGGCGGCTTTCGTACCGGGAGGCGTCGGAGCTGGCCTATTTCGGCGCGAAAATACTGCACCCGCGCACCATGGAGCCGCTGGCGGGGGCGGGCATACCCATACGGATATTCAATATCCACGGCAGGCCTGGGGCGGACGCCGTGTCGCTGATAGACGGGCGGATTTCCGCAAGCAAATCGGTTGTTAAAAGCGTGGCCTCAACCGAGCGGCTGGGGGTGCTGCATCTTGGCGGGCCGGGGCTGGGCACAAAGCCCGGCATTCTGGCAAAGGCCACCGCCGCGCTGGACGCCGCGGGGATAAACATAAAATCCGTAATTACCGCGCAGACGGCCATCACCATACTGCTTTCCGACGAGGATTTGCCCCCCGCGCTCAAGGCCATAGGCCGGCTCGGCATAGCGGCGGTGGCTTCCGTTTCAGGCGACGGCGACGCGGCGCTGGTGGCGGTGGTGGGAGAAGGGATACGCGACAGGCACGGAATACTCTCGCGTGTAACAAGGGCGCTGGCCGCGCAGGGGATAAACATCAAGATGACGGCATCAGGTCCGTCGGAGGTTGCGGCCTATCTGGTGGTCGGGCGGCGCGACCGGCGCCGCGCCGAAGCCGCCATCCACCGCGAGTTCTTCAAAGCCAGAAAGCTCTGACGGGACGGAACGCGAAATAAGTAATGGCCGCGGTAAAAATGAAAAACAGCGCGACCAGCCTGGCCAGGATGCTGAACTGTTCCTGCGGCGGCCTGCCGCGCAACACGACTGCCATTGCCATCCCGGAGCACATAGCGAAAGACGGCACCATTTGCTTGAACTGGTGGCTGAAGTATTTTCCCGGCACATTGACGGCTATCACATCCGCGGCCAGCCATATCAGAAAAGGCCAGGCCTCCCGCCTGGGAATCAGAACGTAAAGTATAAGCGCGAACGATGGCAGCCACTCCAGCCACACATACCAGTCAAACAGCGGCAGGGCCGAGCGGCTGGGCATCAGAAAGCGGATCGGGCGCAGCGCGTCGCAGAGCTGTGGAACGGTGGTGCCCTGAATTAGTATCGGCAGCAGCGCCAGCGCGCATACCGCCGCCGCGGAGGCCAGCATGGCCGCCGGTTCTTTCAGCCCGCGCCGTTCCAGCAGTGGCCAGCACATCAGCGCGGCCAGCGGCAGCGCCGCCGACTGCTTGAAGCATATCGCAACGCCCATGGACAGCCCCGCCAGCGCCGCGCTGCGCAAACCGCCGCCGGAGCCGTAGATGAAAAAAGCCAGCGCGCAGAACGGATGCAGGAAAGCCTCGGTGGTTCCGCCGTTGCCCACATCAGTGCTGCTTGTTGAGATGACCGCCACATAGGCGGCAAGGCACCACAGCCGCTCCAGCGCAGGCATGAAGCGCCGCGTTATGCCGTAAACCGCCAGCGCGCCGCCAAGTTGCAGCGCCGCCGCAATCAGCCGGGCGAAGTACGGCGTGGGCGCGAACAGCCAGTTGGAAAGGCGGTGTATGTAGAATATCCCCGGCAGCTTGTTGTCTCCGGGAATGCCGTTGGCGTAAAGAAGGGCGCCTTCGCTCCACAGCCGCGCGCCGGTGTTCCAGAAACGCTCGTCGCCCAGAAAATAGGGGGTGGCGTAAACGCGCGCGATTAATATGGCCGCCAGCCCGGACAGCAGGCAGACGGCGGTTATATTTTCATGTCGCCGGGGATTGGACTGGTAATCCAGCATCAGAGATATTTTAACTAAAATCGCGGCAGCATTCGCGTCTGCCATGTTGTGTATGACAAAATATTGCTATAATATGTCAAGGCATGACTGACGCCGCCCTCCGCGCGCGGATAAGCGCGAAACTGGATTTGGTGTTTGGCAGAGTAGCCGCGGCGTGCGCGCGGGCGGGCCGCAGCCCCGGGGAAGTGGAGGTGATGGCGGTAACAAAATACGCCTCTCCGCTTCAGATAGGGGCTCTTGTAGAGGACGGCAGGGTTTCGGTTCTGGGAGAAAGCCGGGTGCAGCAGGCGGAGGAGAAATGGCGTTCGCCGGAGTTGGAGGCGGCGCGGCCCCGCGTGAAACTGCACTTTATCGGGCATCTCCAGTCCAACAAGGCCGGGCGGGCGGCGATGTTCTTTGACGCGGTGGATTCCATAGACGGCATGGCGGCGGCTTCCGCGCTGGGCCGGAAAGCGGAGGAGGCGGGCAGAACCGTTTTCGCGCTTATCCAGGTCAAGCTGACGGGCAGGGAGACGCAGTCCGGCGTTGTCTTGGAGGAGGCGTCCCGCCTGGCGGGGGAGGCGTCCGCGGTGAAAGGGCTGCGCGTCCGCGGGTACATGGCGATAGCGCCGCAGGTTGCGGACCCGCAGGAACTGAGGCCATATTTCCGCCGGCTGAAGGGGTTGTTTGACGCGGATTTTCCCCAGCCGCCTTCGGGGGAAAGGAATTATCTTTCGCTGGGAATGTCGGGAGATTTTGAAGTGGCCGTGGAGGAAGGCTCGAACCTTCCGCGCGTAGGAAGCGCGATTTTTGAGTGACTCTGCATCAAGGAGGCCGTGATGATAGTCAAAGTGAGACTTATCCCCAATGCTCTTGACAATGAAGTTATCAGCCGGATAGGCAGCGTATTGCGCGTTAAGGTCGCCGCTCCCCGTCTTGATGACGAGGCGAACGTGACTTTAAGGGATTTCCTTGCGGAGTTTTTCTCGGTGACGCCGCGCTCTGTCAACATTATACGCGGCGCCAAGGGGCGCGAAAAGACGGTTGAAATTTGCGGCAAGTCAGAAGAAGATTTGAAACGGGTTATGGAGTCCATACCATAACAAAATAAAGTGATAGACCGCATTCGTGTGCGCCGGGGCGCGCTGGAAATTCTGGACCAGCGCCTTCTGCCCGGTGAAATAAAATATCTTGAAGCGCGCACTCCCGCGCAAACCGCCGCCGCGATAACTGACATGGTTGTTCGCGGCGCTCCGCTTATAGGCTGCACCGGGGCATACGGCTACTGGCTGGCCTCCGGCGGGTCTGCGCCGCGCACGCGGCGTCTGCTGCTGGCGCGGCTGGAGCATGCGGCGCAGGTCCTTAAGCGCGCCCGGCCCACCGCGTCGGCGCTGGCTTATGCGGTTGACCGGATGCACCGGAAAGCCTCGGATTTTGCGGCGGCAAACCGGCTTGTTCCGCCGGCGAATCTGCATGCCGGCCTGGGCCGTCTGCTGCTGGAGGAGGCCCGCCTGATTTACCGCGAGGATGAGGATTCCAACGCGCGCATGTCGCGGTTCGGCGCAAGGCTTATACCTCCGGGAAGCGCGGTGATGACTGTTTGCAATGCGGGTTCGCTTGCCACTGCCGGCATAGGCACCGCGCTGGGCGTTATAAAAACGGCGCACAGGCAGGGCAGGATAAAACATGTCTACGCCTGCGAGACAAGGCCCTACCTCCAGGGCGCGCGGCTTACCATGTTCGAGCTGATGCGCGAAAAAATTCCCTGCACTCTTATTACCGACAACATGGCCGCGCACATAATGAAAACATGCGGCATACGCGCTGTGATAGCCGGGGCCGACCGCATTGCCGCAAACGGCGACACCGCCAACAAAATCGGCACCTATATGCTGGCCGTGCTGGCCAAATATCACGGCATACGTTTTTACATAGCCGCGCCCGAGCCTACTTTTGACATGAGGCTGCGCTCCGGCGCGGCTATTCCGATAGAGGAGCGTTCCGCGGACGAGGTGCTTTTCATAAACGGCAAATCAATCGCCCCGCGCGGCGCGAAAGCGCGCCATCCGGCTTTCGACGTCACACCGGCAAAACTGATTTCCGCCATAATAACGGAGCGCGGCGTGATATCCCCGGTCAATATTGGCGGCATCGCGCGTATTTTTTGCTAGAATCAGGGTATGACTGCGCAATATCAGATTCTCATGGTATCCGTGCCGGACAAGCAGGTTGCCAACACGCTGGCCGAAAATCTGGTGGGGAAAAGACTTGCGGCCTGCGTCAATATCATCGGCGGTGTGCGCTCGGTGTACAAATGGGATGGCGAAATTAAAAAAGCGTCAGAATTGATTTTGCTGGTGAAGACCCGCGTCAGCCTGATGCCGGAAACTATGCTTTGCATAAAGGAAAGCCATCCCTATTCCGTGCCGGAGATAATCTCGCTGCGTATAGACGACGGCAATCCCGAATATCTGGACTGGCTGGGAGCCAACTGCATGTTCACCGCCGCGCCGGACCAGACAAAGCGGGTGCTGCCGCGTCCGACCATCCCCCCCAAAGGGTTTGAAAAATGAGAAACGCGATATACTTCCTGGTGATAATTCTTGTCGGCGCGCTGCTGGGCAATTTTTTCGGCAAAATGATAGTGATGTGGTTTCCGCAGGGAAATATCCACGATCTGTTTGCCACCGAAATCGCCACCGGGCTGCATCCGACCAACCTTGACCTGGTGATAGTGAACCTGACCTTCGGCTGCCTGTTCAAGTTCAATATAACCGGCATAGCCGGAATTCTGGCGGCGGCCATGCTTTCCCGCCTCATAGTCAAAAAGTGAAAGTAATACTCGCTTCCCGTTCCCCGCGCCGGCGCGCATTGCTGCGCGGCATGGGGTTTTCTTTTGTTGTAAAACCAAGTTGCGCAAGCGAGGAAACGGCGCTTAAGCGTCCTTCGGCGGTGGTGAAAACCCTCGCGCTGCGCAAGGCGCGCGATGTTGCCGCCGGATATCCCGATGACTGCGTGATAGGGGCGGACACGGTGGTGTTCTGCAAAGGCGAAATACTGGGCAAGCCGCAGGATTGCAGTGATGCGTTGCGGCTGCTTAACCTGCAAAACGGCAGCTGGCAGAGCGTGTATACCGGCGTGGCTGTGATAAACCGCGGCAAAACCGCCGTGGGCTGCGAGGTGTCGCGCTGCAAGGCGCGGCGGCTGGGCAAAGCCGAACTGGCCGCGCTGTCGCTGCGCCATCACGACAAGGCGGGCGCTTATGCCGTGCAGGACGATGACGACCGGTTTATAGCGAAAATTTCCGGCAGCAAAGACAATGTGGTAGGCCTGCCATGCGGCCTGCTGCGCCGGCTGCTGCGCCGGGCCGGCGCGCTGTCCGCGCTTTGCGTTTTTCTGGCGGCTGGCGCACAGGCCGGCGGCGCGGATAATGTGTATTTCCTGGGCGCGAAAGGAGAAAGCGCGGTTGAAAACCTCCACTGTTCCGAGCTGACAGAGAAAGAGCGTAACAAATGGAAAGCGGACCAAAACGTCTACCGCTACCATGTCTTCCTGGCGGTGGCCCTGAATTCGGCGGAGCAGAACCTGCGCTCGGCGCGCGCCTCGGAAGTAAAGCTCTACGACAAGCTTAAATGGACAACCGGCGGCGCCGGCGGCGAGCTGGACCTGCCGCTGCTTGCCTCGCTGGAATCCGCCCGCAAAGACATCGCCTCGTTTTATGCGGAGCTTGCGGGCAAAACCTCCGGCAGGGGCATTCCCCCCGCTTTTGCCGTCTCGAATGCCGCTTTTGCGAAATACGCGCAGTCGCGCGCCAAAGACGAGGCGGCAAGGTCAGCGGCATTGTCATCTTTGATTTCAGGCTGGCGCGACGCGCTGGGGAAAACGCCCGCAGCGGCGTTTCCGGTCAAGAAAGTTTTCGATTCGCTCAACGCCGGCGACGCGGCTCAAACCGCGCTGTATTCCGGCTGGCAAAAAGTTTTTGTTTCGGATTGCGAAAAATACTTCGGCAGAAAATTTTCCGGGAGGAAGGATGAAAAACATTGACGCCGCGGTGATAGGCGCCGGTCCGGCGGGCTGCTCCGCCGCGATATACATAGCGCGCGCGGGCCTCAAGCCGGTCATTTTCGGCGGCGCAATACCCGGCGGGCAGCTTTTGATGACTCACGAGATAGAGAATTTCCCCGGTTTCCCGGAGCCGGTAAGCGGCGCGGACCTTATGGAGCGTATGCACAGTCAGTGCAAACGGATGGGCGCGGAAATGCTTACCGACGAGGTGGAGGACGTGGATTTTTCCTCCCGGCCTTTTATGCTCCTGTCCTCTTCCGGAGAGCGGTACGCGGCGAAGGCCGTGGTAATCGCCTCCGGCGCGAAGGCGCGCTGGCTGGGCATTGATTCGGAGCGGAAGTTCATGGGCAAGGGCGTTTCCGCCTGCGCCACCTGCGACGGGTTTTTCTTCCGCGGCAGAGAAGTTTGCGTGGTGGGCGGCGGCGACGCCGCCGCCGGCGACGCGCTGTTTCTGGCCCGGTTTGCCTCTAAAATCCATCTAATCCACCGGCGCGACAGGCTGCGCGCGACGGCCTCCGTCGCCTCCCGCGTTCTGGCGGAGCCTAAAGTAATTCCCGTCTGGGACAGCGTGGTGCGCGAAATACGCGGCGCGGACGCGGTGGAATCCGTAATTCTGAAAAATGTCAAAACCGGCGCGGAAACAGAACTGCCCTGCAGCGCGGTATTTGTGGCCATAGGCCATGACCCCAACACCAGACTCTACGCGGGCAAACTGAATCTTGACCAGGCCGGCTATATAGTTGCCGACGGCAGGACGCGCACCTCGGTTCCCGGCGTTTTCGCCGCAGGGGACGTGATGGATTTGCATTACAAGCAGGCCGTAACATCCGCAGGGACCGGCTGCATGGCCGGCCTTGAGGCGGAGCGGTTTATCGCCGGTCTATAATTTCCAGGAAAGCCCGGCGTTTATCCAGCGGCCCGGCATGGGTATGCCGGAGATTTCCTGGTAGCCAGTATTGAGCAGATTATTGCCTTCCAAAAAAACTTCCGCGCCGCCGCGCAGGTTTTTTGAGAGTTTGGCGTTGAGCAAAAAATAGTTGTCCATGCCTTCCCTTTTGCGGTAAATCGCGGCGAGCAGGCAGTTTATTCCCAGAATGCTTCTGCGCCCCGATGCCGCCATCTGGCTGTAGCCGTAGGCCAGCGCGTATTTGGAATACAAATCGGAATGGCGCGTGGAATCCGTCCAGGAATACTGCAGATTCCAATCCGTCTCCGCCGCGGCAAAAGCCAGCGAACCGTTTATTCCCCGCACTTTTATGTCACCTATGTTCTGCGCCTGCCACGGCCCCGTCGGAGAGGGCCCGGCCCAGTCTATCACATCTTTCTGGTTTCGCAAAAATACTGTCGCGGAGGCGGAACAATTTTTGCCGCAGGAATAGTCCGCTCCGGCATCGTAGGAAACCGCATGTTCCGGCGAGAGGCTGGGATTGCCGGTATTTACCGGGTCGTTGTAATACATGTCCGTAAAAGACGGCAGCCGGTACGACACGCCCGTTCCGGCGCGCAGCCGCCAGCGCATTGCCGGCCTGAAACTTGCCGCAATCGCCGGGGAAAACTGGACGAGGCCGTCATTGCCGTCGGCGCGGGCGCTTGCGTCCACCGTCCAGCCGGAGCCGAACGGCGCGTGAATGCCGCCGAAGAGGCTTTGGCTGTCCCGTGTGTGGTTTCCCATGCTGGAACTGGCGATTTCATCCTGCGCCGCCTCCACCCCCAAGCTTGCCGTGGTCTCGCCCAAGGCGGCAGCCGCCGAAAGCCGCGCCCCGCGGTAATGGGTGGTGTGATTGTTCACATACCATTGCGGGCGGGTGCGGTCCAACTGGAAAGTGTCGTCGTGACGGATAAAGAATACTTCCGGGCGCAGCTTTGCAGGGCCGTACTCCAGTTCGGAGGCGGCATTGGCGAAATAAGCGGATGTCCATTCGCGCGACGGGTAGTTTTTCCCCGGGGTGTAATAATCGTATGCGCCGTAGTCGTTGTTTAAGTATCCCAGCGAAACCGCGGTTTTGCCCAGCGCGGATTTGGAAAAAAACGCGGTCCGGTCAAAGCCCGTGTCGTAGCGCGCGCCGTCGGAGCGGGCGTTTTCGGCGGAAATGCTCTGCCCGAATTTCCCCCACTCGTTTGCGGCGGAGGCCGATAACGCCGCCGTCGCGTATTCCCCCCCCAGCGCGGCGGCCTGCGCCCGCCTGCGCGGATTCTTGGTTATTATGTTTATCGCTCCGCCTATGGCCCCCGCGCCGTATATGGAACACGCCTGTCCGCGCAGCACTTCTATGCGCTCTATGTCACTTTGCGTCAGCGGCAGGTCCATGTTGAAATGCCCGGTCTGCGAGTTGCTGACACGCACCCCGTCCACGAGAATAAGCGTCTGCTCGTTTGTGGCGCCGTCCAGCCCGGCGTCGGCCAGCGCGCCGTAGGGGCCGCGCTTTCGGATGTCGGCGCCCGCTATGTAATCCAGCAGTTCCGGCACGGAATGGGCGGGATAATCCTTCAACTGCTCGCCTTTTATGACGGAAACGTCGCGCGAGGCGAAAAACTGCGGCTGCGCCCGCGCCGGGGGCGGGCCTTCAAGCGAAATGCGCATTTCCTGCGCGCGGCAATCTGCGCAGCAAAGCGCCAGCGCGAGCGCGAACAGTCTCATTAAATGGCGGTGGTTACCAGCGTTTCGGTGGAAATCACGCCGGGGATGGTGCGTATTTCGTGCACCACCAGGTTTGAAAGGGCCGGCAGGTCTTCCGATTCCATGTCCAGCACCAGGTCCCATCTCCCGAATACCGCAGACACATGGGCCACGCCGGACACTTTCTTTATTTTGGTCAGCGCGGGGCCTTCCTTGCCGCCGCCCAGTTTTACAAGCACAAGACCGGTAATCATGATGATGCCTCCGTATTGCGGTATTTAATCAAATTGCGCGCCGTTCTGGCAACGCGCGCCGTCGTTAAATTTTCGGGAGCCAAGCTCGCGCAGGGCGTCGGCTGCTATCCAGCGGGCGGACGGAGACTTCATTTTGGCTATTTCCAGCGCAAGCGCCATCGCCTTGCCGCGGAGCGTCTTGTTGCGCTTGCCGATCTGGCGCAGCGCCCAGTTCGCCGCCTTTTTGACGAAATTCCGGTTGTCCGCGGAGCGTTTTTTTATGTGCGGCAGGAATTTTTCAAAGACGGAGTCCGGCGCCTGCTTGTCGTGGACGGCAAGCGCGGCCATGAGGACAAAACCGGCCCGGCGGACGAATTCGTCCTCCCGCAGCGTCCATTGAACCGCCTTTTTGCGCGCGAACGGCGTTTTGTCAAACAAGTTTGAGCAGGCCTGGTCGCAAATATCCCAGCTATCTATGCCCTTGACCCAGATTTCCGCCTGCCCGTCGGTCAGTTCCAGCGGGTCCGCCACCAGCGCGGCGAGGATGCGCGCCTCGTGAATGCCGGTTTTCCACAGGGCGAGGGCCAGTTCGTGGTTGCGCCCCAGCTCTTTGGCTTTTTTGCGCAGAACGGGTATGCTCACGCCCAGCGTGTTATGCGGATTGATGCCGTAGCGCGCCATCCCCGCGACGTTGGCGGTATTGGCATGGGATTTCAGGAAGCGGACCGTTTCCTGCGCGGCGCCGGGTTTCACTTGAGATGCGGACTCTGGAATCCCAGCTTCTTGAGGCCGGCCTGTATTTCGGGGCAGCTCATGAACAGCTTCCAGAGAAGGCCGGTGCGGTGGTTTTCAATCATCGCGATAATAGGCCCCTGATCTATGGCGAGGTATGTCTTGCCGTACCAGTTTTCGTTTTCGTTGAAGGCGTCGGTGAATCCGTACTCGCCCCAGATTTTTTCGCCCAGATTAAAGAAAAAATGCCGCAGCGCCTGCATGGAATATTCCGGCGTGTACGGGAAAGACGACAGCGCCGCCGTGGGCGAAATAACGCCGGTGTCGTTTGTGGGCGAGTGCGCGTCATAGCCGTGCCCGTCGTCGCTGGCGGTCAGGCCCCAGGCGTCGGGGCCGTAGCCCTTGAACTTGCCGGGGTTGCGCACGCAATGCTCGCGGTTTATAAGGGCGTGGTTTGTGTTCAGGGCCCAGTAATCGGCGTACTGGTCTTTTAGGCCGCGCGGGTCCAGCCCCAGAAAAGAGTAATGCGCGAAAAACAGCGGCCCGCCGTAATCAAACCCCAGCGGCAGCTTTATGCCGTAGAATTCCTTGCCGTTTTTGAAATGGTCGCTCTCCGCCCAGCCTTCGTGATACACGTCGGCGTCTATGGAATAGCGCGGGGCCGAGGCGGCCAGCACGTATGTTATAAGGCATTCGTTCCAGCCGCGCACCGGCGCGTCCATTGCCCAGCCGTTATTGGGGCTCCAGTGCCAGTAGAGGACTTTGCGCCCGTCGCGGGTATGCCAGTTCCATTCGGCCTCGCGCCATATCTGGTCTATTATGCCGCGCAGCTCGGTCTCCTCCGGCGTGCCTTTGCTGAAATACTGCCGCGCGCACAGCAGCCCCTCAATAAGGTAGGCCGTTTCCACCAAGTCGGCGCCGTCGTCCTTGCGGTAAAAGGGGATAGTCTTTCCTGTCGCGCCGTTGAGCCAGTGCGGGAAAATGCCGTGATAGCTGTCGGCCCGGGCCAGGAAGCGGGCCATTTTAAGCAGCCGTTTGGCGGCTTCCTCGCGCGTTATCCACTGCCGCTCGGCGGCGACGATTATGGCCATCACCCCGAAGCCGGTGCCGCCCACCGCGCAGGTATCGGACCCGTTGATATAATCCGGCGGGTTATTGCTGCGCTCGCGCGCAAGGCCGCTCACCGGATGCGCAAAATCCCAGAAATAGCGGAAGGTCTGCTTCTGCGTGACGTCCAGCAGCTCCTCGTCGGACATTCTGGCGGCGGCTAGCGCCGCCTTGTCTCCGGCGGCGAATGCCGGCTGCAGCGCGAAAAACGCGGCTGAAAGCAAAACGAATTTTTTCATAAGTCTCCTGTGGGGAAAATCAGCTTGCGGCGATTTTGTCCAGCATTTCGCGGCTGATGACGGCTATTTCCTTGCCGTCGCGGCGAATGATTTTTTTCTTTTCAAAATCGGCCAGTATTCTGACGGCGGTTTCCACTGTAAGCCCGGCCATTTCGGCCAGTTCACGGCGTTTTACGTCTTTTACCACGGTTTTGGGGCCGACGGAGGGAAGCGATTTTATCAGCACCCCCGCCAGCCGCGCGCGGGCGGATTTGTAGGCGATGTCGCGGGCCTTGGATTCGCCGTCGCGCACCTCGCGCGCCATGGTGCGCATGAAAGACAGCGCGGCATTGGGGTGGCGCACCAGAAATCCGATAAAAGCGGCATATTCCACAAGCGAGACTACCGCCTCCCCCATCACCTCGCCGTTGGCCTGAAAGTTGCCGCCGGCCAGCATGGCGATGTGGCCCATCATCCCGCCGGATTCCTCCACGCGGGAGATAAGCTGCTGCCCGTTGGCGCTGGTTTTGCAGATTTTGACCCTGCCCTTGCAGACCAGAAACAGCCCCGGCGGCTTGTCGCCTTCGCTGAAAACAAGATCCCCGTCGGCGAACACGGAAGAGGAAAGCAGCCCCTTCCACTCGCGCTGGGCCAGACGGTCAAGGCTGGCGTAGAGGCAGCGGGTTTTGGACGGGCACGCATCGCATTCCGGGATGTCTTTTTTTCCGAACCACATGGCGCTACACTATAAGATTTTTTGGCCGCCGCCGTCAATTGAGCCAAACCTGACATACAACGGATATGCCAGTGCGGGGCGCAGTGCCGGATTATATGGTCAATCGTCCGCTGCCAGGCCGGGGAAACGCATCTGGAGCGGCTTTTGCGGCAAATACGCCTGTTGCGGGGCTTCAGACGGGGGACGGGAATTATGTGCGAAGCGCGGGAGTTTCCGGTACGGACGGGTTCGCACATAAAAACGAAGCGGCCCGCCGTCGGGAAACAGGCGAGCCGCGTCATAATATTCCTAAAATCCTCCCGCTACGGGATGAGTTTCGCAACTGGTTAAATGATAATTCTGGTTTAGTTTTGGGGGGTTAGGTTCCAATCGGATTGATTATTGTTTGTTCGGTTTTTTCTATTTGGTTTTTAAGCACCTGTTGTGCAATTTTATTTTTTATAGCTTCCCTCCTATTACTCCACATGAAAAAAAGCTTTTTTGTATTCTCAAAAGAATTAACATTTTGGGAATTTCGCCTTAGAAGTGCGAGATGAGGAAATGATTTTAGAACTATGTCGCAAAAGCAGTCCCCACAAGCAATAAAAGCCACCTTTTCATTAGCCGCCCCAGATGTGAAATAGAGACTGAAGGTGTAAAGTTGCAACCAAAAATGACCCATTAGTTGCAACGAAAATTGACCCGCCCTTAATGCATTTTTAACACATTTCCGCTGGTCTGTAAACCTTTGCCAGCCTTTCCTTTTTCTCCTGC
>JBAZJT010000016.1 GCA_041651175.1 Elusimicrobiales bacterium
ACGTCAGGGTTATTGGCTTGCTGGTCTGTAATGTGGTAGTTTGTATGCGCACGGTTTCTATCCTCCATTGGCAAATAGATGATACGAAACCGTGCCCTGTTTTTAGAAGTCAACTGAAGTTTTCAGGGTAACCAGCACCGCCGCTGTCGCCACCATTTGAAGCTTCAGCATTTCACAGTTATGGGTGATGCGCTTGTCTGGATTGCCGTAGCGTTCCCAGTTACCACCCTGACAGGTGGGACAGGCAGGCAGCATTTTGCAATTTTCACAAAGACCGTTTTCTGCCGGTTTCCTTTTCCACGCTCTGAATTCTTCTAACGGGACCGATTTTCCTGCGGAGAATTTTATAAAGCGATGGCATGGATACTTCACCCCATCAACGCCTATCGCAACCATGCCATTGCCCGCGCCACACCATGCTTTGGGGCGGTCCACATCCTTAAAAAGACAATTTTGTATCGGGAGAGAAATTAAATTCGGCAGTTCAATAGCGCTGTTTTTGCTATAAAAAGTAACGATGCGCGCCAATTCGGTCTCGAATGTTTTGAGGTGTTTTTGCTTTTGTTCGCCATCGCCCCACACATCATCGTGTACAAGATTGAGGCTGACGCCACAACCGCGTTTTAGAATCTCAAAAAGCCCATCGGCAATGTATGGGAGAGACCGATTATCCACTGTCATCTTAAACTTCTGTTTCGGCCAATGCTTATTCAAGAAATCAACATTTGCTACAACCACGTCGTATGATTGAGATCTGTTCATGTCATGAGCTGTCTTCGTTCCGTCAAAACTAAGCATTGGGGTTATCAATTGTTTGTGTTTAAGGAACCAAGCCTTGTTCTCCTCAGTAAAAAGTGTTCCGTTGGTGGACATTGAAAAGCCGTAGTTTTTTCCCCAATTGTTGTGCGGACATATTACAGCTGCTACAATGCGCTGGATCATGGGAAATGCAAGCATAGGCTCGCCTCCCATAAAATCAATCATCACTTCATCATATGCAGGCTCGCCGTCCAACTCAGCATTCCCGCTAAGATAATATCTGACAGCATTCATGGCCGTGTCAAAATCCATGAACGTGGAGTTCTTGCTGTGCTCAAAGCAATAAGCGCAACTCAAATTGCATCCTTCCGTCACAATAAGCTGAAGTGTGAGACGTTTCGGATCTTTTTGGGATTGTACAGATTGCTTGGAGCGAGAGACGTCTTTCACATCTGTGTTGGTTTTTTCCGCCATTGCACTGTCCCACCCATCAAGCATTATGGCTGAACTTGCTAATGCTCCCAAGTTGGGGCAACGAGATTGACGCAAGAACCGCCGCAAGTGCCCTTACACGGCCAGTGCAGGTTCCATCACAACCACCATAACAGTTGCTGTGGCAAGTATCGGCGCAAGTCACAGAGCAAGAACCCCTGCATGAGCCATGACAATCGTCCGCACAAACAGAGGAGCAACTGCCTTTGCAACCACCCGCACAAGTATTATTGCAGGTACCTTCACAACCAGAACATGTTCGACTAGAAACAGGATTTATATCAATGGTTGCTTTAGGTTCAGGACCCAGTTTCTCATCAATCCTGTTTTGCAACAATTTGATGGCAGGAAAATCATCAGACTCGGAAATATCTGTTGCTACGCCAGGCATGGATTTGGAGGTGAACTTCTTCAGCCCAAATGCACAAGTTCCAAGCACAAGCAAAACAGCGCCGAAAACAAGCTCATTCTTGCTGACTGGTGTTGATTTCGATTTTAAATTTCCACGCGGAGTATCCGCAATATTTCCAGATTCAAGCTTTGAGTTGGATGCGGAAACGGTACTAATTTGGCTCTCATTAACAGCCTGTCCATAGACTCCTTGTCCTGTCAAGTGTGTTGTTTGATGCACCGCAGTTTCGGCAATCACCATGGAATTGGAAGACAGGTTAATAGGCAGAATGTCTTGTGCTGTTTTTGATATCAAACCCACAGCATCGGCAGTATTCAATTTCGCGCCATCAAAAAAGCCGCTCCAATTGTCATTTTGTTGGTATTTTTGCAGGATACTCTTAACAGCATTAACAGCCTCCGTGTTAAAGGATTTGCGTTGAGGCTGGTGTGGTTGGTCTTTTGTTTTATCAGTTGCGCTGGCACTTTCTTGCGTCGCATGTGCTTCGCTTGAATTGCCCCAAATAGCCCCAAACAGTTCAGATTCCTGCGCGGTAAGGATAGCTTTGTTTGCCAATTCCTTCTTAAGACTATCCAAAAAAAACAGACCGTCTGCAATTTTCTTGACGCGAACATCTTCGGAAATATTGTCCAAAGACTGTTGTTCACTCTCTTCCCCTGCGTGTTTAGCCCGGTAGACTTGGTATTTGGAAAAGACAGCGGAGCCTTCGTCACTAATCGCGGAGGACTTAGTGTCCGGCGCTGTTTCGGTATTGCCCCAAACAGATGCGAACATCTCAAGTTCATCGGTATCAAGCAACATTTTTCCCAGAAACTTATTTTTTAGGGCAGATAGTGTCCTCTCGCCTTCGGAAACTTTTTTTACACGACTATCTGCCGGCAGTTGATCCCAGGACTCTTTTGTCTCTCCCTTCTGTCCATGCGCAACCAAAAATTCCTCGAACCTGAAGTATTCGGCATGTGCCGGATCGTTAAACACAGTGTCGGATTGAATCATCATCTCGTCTGCCGCGACTTTGCTTTGCCAGAAACATATCCCCAGCATGGAGGTTATGAGAATTGAAACTATACCCCGTTGGTTTGTCATAAACCTCCCTCATGTGCGCCGATTTGCCTATTCATCCCTTTTATCGCCTTGATAAGGCCTGCGGGATTGACCACTTTTTTGAGCGTGAATTCCCCGTCAAACTTGGATGGAGCCGGAAAATGCGCGCTGAATTTCACCGGTTCCGCGGTTTTAAGCGCGGCTGCCCAAAAGATTTCCGGCGTTATATCCGGGCTAACCTGACAGGCTAACGCATACAGGCCGGCTACCCACGGAATAGTCCAACTGATTCCACCGACTCTGGAAAAATAATAGTCCTTGTTTCCGTTGGGATCGGCGACTGTTCGGGAATCCATTGGAATTTCCAACTCATCTGGTTGCGAGCCTAGTTTATTTCTGCAAAACATTGTCCCGCTTGCATAGGAATTCCGATTATCCGGGTCGGCAAGCGGGAAGCGGCCCATTCCATCAATCTTAAAATGTTCATCAGCGACAACTATCACAAAAATGCCGCTTTTATCGGCTTCCTTTATGGATTCAACCGTTTCATCGTATCCGGGTGTTATACTGTCTAGTCCCAATGATATGGAAATAACCCGAATCTTGTTTTCCTTCGGCAGTTGCTTGTTGACCTCTATAAGCCTGTTTATTGATTTTGCGATAGGGTTTAAATCGTAGACGAATTTCCCATCCACGTTTTCGCCGTTGGTTTCCCCGATAAAGTATAAATCCGCTTCCGGCGCCACGCCTGTGGTTTTTCCGACCGCGATAGACGCCACCGCAGAGGCGTGCATGGATGCTTCGTTGAACACAAGATGTATTTCCTCATACAGTTTCAATCTGTCTGCATATTCAACATGGTCAACCAGCAGCCCCTGGTCAATTATGCCGATGCCGATTCCCTTCCCGGTTATTCCTTGCTTGTGCAATTCTCTTATGCCTAAACCCGGATTTTTGCCCAACTCCATTATTTTGCCTGGCTCAAATCCTCTGGGCAGCTTGTCCGGGAATTCAGTTTTGGTGTTGAACCCGGCATAAAAGATGTCTTTGTTTTTTTTCAGTAACGACGCAAATCCGTTTAAATCGCAATTCCTGAAATCCATCTGAAATGTCTGCCGATTTTTCTCATCATACTTAAAATTATCCGGTGTCAGTTGTGCCTGCTTAAACGAATAATCTGCGGGTTTGTGGCGGACATCTATTTTAGGGAACTTAATATTCTCTGCGTACGCCGGAGAACAGAGAAGGAAAAGCAGAACTAAAAGGTGTATTTTTATTTTGGCGCTGCACACAAGCATATTGTACCAAAACTGCGGGCCAGCAATATCTCAAATTTAGAGCGCGCCCGGCAGAACATCTCGCTGGATGTAATGAAAAAATAGCTCGCACGCTTAAAACGGCGGGGCCGGAGCTGCTGCGCGACGGCAGGCAAATCAAACCCTGAAAAAATCCGCCCCGCCGGCAGACGTGGAGAGCCGCGCCAGTGTATTCATTTTCCGCAGCCGGCGGCGGGAGGCGCGGCGTAAAAACGCGCGCGGCGCGGCTGCGGACAACCGCATGGGGTTATGCAGGAGTCAATTGTAGAGCAGGTATTTGCCGCGCGACTTCATGAAAGGCTTGAGGGTTTTGTCAAAATCGGACAGGATTTCCTCCGGCGAGGCGCCGGATTCGTAGAGCGCGCGGAAATTGCCGCTGCCCGTCATTTTCCCGGCGGCGTCCCAGCGGATTTCCAGACCGGGCTGCTTCATGTCGCGCAGCAGGCAGAGGACGCTGACGAAAATCTCCAGCGGACGGATTTTTTTAGGGCGGGTTATCCTGATGCTGACTCCCTTGCAGGTTTTTCCCGCATATATATCGTCGGAAGGAGTGCGCTCCTCGCAGCGGAATTCCGCGCCTTTTATATGAGCTTTTTCAAGAGCGGAAACCAGGGCTTTCGCGTCCAGCCAGGGCGCGCCGAACCAGTGGAAAGGAGAATCCGTCCCCCTGCCCACGGAGATATTCACGGCCTCAAAACATCCCAGCCCCTGATACAATATTGCCGCGTCCAGGTCCCTTATGTTGGGCGACGGATTTACCCATTGAAGACCGGTTTCGTCGTAGAACATGCCGCGCTTCCAGCCTTTCATCCGTATCACTTCCGGCGCAAGGCGGAGTTTTTTGACGTCCGCGTGCAAAAGCGCCATTTCGCCGGCTGTCATGCCGTGGCGCACCGGGACGGGGAAATACTGCGTCAACCCGCCGGAAGGGCCCGGCGGAACCGGCCCCTCTGCGATTTCGCCGCCGACGGGATTGGGCCTGTCCAGCACATAGAAGGGAATGCCGTATTTGTCGGCCTCCTCCATCGCCATGCCCATGGTGGACAGATAGGTGTAAAACCGCGCGCCTATGTCCTGCATGTCAAAAACCAGGATATCAATGTCTTTTAGCATCCCCCAGTCCGGGCGCATGGTTTTGCCGTAGAGGCTGCGCACGGGAACGCCGTTATAGGAGGAATCCCCCACCAAATCCCCGCCCGCCGCCCGGCCAGAGAAGCCGTGTTCGGGAGAGAAAATCGCCGCCAGCCTGAAGCTGCCATGCGACGCGAAAGCGCCGGCTATGCTGCGCCCGCCGGAATCGGTTCCGGTATGATTGGTAATGAGCCCCACCCTTTTGCCCGAAAACGGCGCGAAATTTCCGGCGGAGAGGACTTCAAACCCCGTTACCGTTTTCGCCCGCGCCGGCGCGCACAGCAGCAGAAGCAGGCCAAACAGTCTCATTATTCGGATTTAAGAAGCAGGAGGTAGACGCTGCCGTCGTGCTTGAGCTTGGAGGCGAAGCGGCCCGCGTCCAGGCCCGCGCCGGCGTAATAGTCTATATGCCCGGGGCCTTTGATTGCGCCGCCGGTGTCCTGGCAGAGGGCGAATTTTCCCACGCGCGCGACTTCAACCAGTTTGCCTTCGCCGTCAAAGCGGGGCATGGGGCCGTCCACGAAAGCCAGCGCGCCCAGGGGCACATGCTTTGTGTCAACCGCGATGGAGCGTCCCGCCGTCAGCGCGCCGCCGTATGTTCCCGCCGGCCCGCCGGATATTTTTTCCAGCTTGAAAAACGTGTAGCGCGGATTGGTGGCCATAAGCCATTGCTCTATCTCCGGGTGTTTGGCCACGTATTCCTTGGGGTCCGTGTCCGGCGGCAGCACGCCGGATTTGACCAGCGCCGACATCGGCCCCCTGAAAGGCAGATTGTTGGTGCCGTCGTAATTGGCGCGCAGGACGGAGCCGTCGTCAAACTCCAGCCGGGCGGAGCCTTCTATATGCAGATCCATCACATCCAGCCGGTTTTGCAGCCAGGCGATTTCCAGGCCCCTGCCCTCCAGCGCCTTGCCGCTTTCAATCTGCTCGCGCGAGAAGTAGGGGCGCAGCCGGCTTTTCTCCACCCGTCCGGCTATGCCTTCGCCCTTGTATTTGTCGCCGAACTCCTCCAGATCCGCGTCCACCAGATCGTCGGGACGGCGGTAAAGCGGATACTTGTATTCGTCGGTTCTGGTTCTGGAGGCTTTGAACACCGGCTCGTAATACGAGGTGAACAGCACCGCGCCCTTCCCGTCCGAGCCGACGGAGCGGTAAACGTCGAATTTGTCCGCGACCAGCGCGGCAAGCTCGTCGCCGTTTTTTGCCTGCTTGAGCGTTTTGATGAATTCCCGCAACGTGGCCGCCAGCATCGCCGGCGAGACCTGCCTGTCGCCTATGGTATAAAGCGCCTGTTTGGATGCCTGAACATAATACAGGCTGTTCTGCGCCGCCTCAATAAGGCCGGCGCGGTCCTTTACATCCGCAAAACGCGGAGCAAGCGCCGCGGGCACCTGCACAAAAGCCGACTTCGGCGGATGAGGCCGCCTAAACACCACGCAGCCGCTGAACACAAACACAGCCGCAATCCCCAGCGGTGCAACACTCCACCATAGCTTTCTCATTACGTTACATTTTGCCATAATAGGCGCAATGCCGCAATGATTTGAATCTGCAAATCACCCGCTTTCCCGCCGCAGATGAAAACGGAGGAAAATTCTGCGCGGGAATGTCCCGTCGGCCACCGGCGAATTCCGCTGTCCGGCTTAGTAAAAGTTTTTAAGCAGGAAACGTTTTGCGGCTTTGAGGTCTTTTGTCGGATAAAAAGTGCCGCGCCACGTAATACCGCCGGAGGCAAGCGCGGACGCCGCCCCATGCAGCAGCAGATATACGCCTATAACCCCGCCTATCGGCACAAACAGTGCGGGGAAAACCGGTAATTTATTCCAGCGCGCAATCAGCGCCGATTTTAAAACAGCTGTTCCGCATGCAGCCGCCGCTATTTTTGCCGCCGTCCCGCCGGCAAACAACAGCGCAAAAGGCAGCAGGTCAAAAAACACTCCCGCAAAAGCGGCAGCGAATATTACAAGAGGATTAAAGCCTGCGCCTGCGAACACTCCTTTGTCGCAGCTTTTTACCGCTTCGCCGAAGTTTTCAAGAAAGTGCAGTCCGACACAGCCTTCCCCGTTGAGCGCCGCGCCTTTGAAACCGCTTTTTCTCATCATAAGCCCGAGGCCCATATCGTCTATAACCTCAAGCCGCAGCCATTCAAACCCCGGCGTTTTTTCAAAAGCCGCGCGGCGCACCAGGTTGAACGCGCCAACTCCGACAGCCGCATCCCCGCGGGAATCCTGCGAGTTCCAGCAGCTCCAGCGCAGCGCGGTGTCCAGAAACGGGGCGAATACCATGTCCATGAAAAATCCGTTTGACCATAGCTGCGGCATTACCGCCAGATGGTCCAACCCGTTGGTTTGGGCAAAGCAGACGGCTTTTTTAAGCGCATCGGGGCTGAAATGCACGTCGGCATCCGAAAACAGCAGCCATTGGCCCGAAGCGGATTTAACGCCTTTATCAAGCGCGTTAACCTTGCCAAGCCAGCCCGGCGGCAAGGTTGTTATGCGCAACGGTTTTACGCGCGGGTCGTTTTCTGCCACCCGGGAAATGGCAGCGAAGGTTTGATCGGAAGAACGGTCGTCTATCGCGATTACTTCAAGCGACGGATAATCGGACTGCAATTTTGAAAGCAAGGCGGCTTCTATGGTGTTTGCTTCGTCTTTTGCGGGGATTATCACGGAAAGCGGCGGATAATGAAAGCCGGCAGGGCATGCGGTATTGCGCAGGAATTTTGTTTTGCGGATCCCGTACAGCATGAACCCGCTCCGCACGGCCCAGGCCGCCAGTGTAAGGAAGGCAAGAATGACTAAAACTGTTTGCATGGTTTATTATGCAAAATACAGCCCCAGCCTGGTCTGATTTCTGCGGGAACCCGGAGTTTTAGCCCGGAAATCGCAGTTGGTTGCGAGAACCGAGGGGGCGGCGCAGGAAGTTTCAGGCGGCGAGGGTGAAAGTGAACACGGAGCCTTTGCCTTCAACGCTCTCCACTGAAACCGAGCCGCCGTGCGCCTCCGTTATGTGCCGGACTATTGAAAGCCCAAGCCCGGTGCCGCCCATCTCGCGGGAGCGGGCCTTGTCCACCCGGTAGAACCGCTCAAAAACGCGCGGCAGGTCGGCAGCCGGAATGCCTATGCCCGTGTCCCTGACCGAAACATGGACTTTGCCGCTTGCGGCGCGGGCCAGTATTTCCACCGTCCCGCCGGGGATGTTGAATTTTATGGCGTTTTCTATCAGATTGCGGAACACCTGCAAAAGCTGGCCCTTGTCGGCGCGCACGGGCGGCAGTTCATGCATGCTCCTGTCCACCGAGACGGACACGGCGGCGGCGCGCGCCATTTCCCCAAGCCGCAGGCAAACCTCCGCCGCCGCCTGGCCCAGATTCACCGCCTCCAGCCGGGGAGGCGTCCTGCCGGATTCTATGGCGGAGAGGCTTAGTATATCCTCTATCAGCCGGCCCAGGCGGACGGACTCCTCCTCTATGGCCTGCGCGAAGGAGCGGCGGTTTTCCCGGTCCTCCAGCGCACCGTCCAGCAGCGTCTGCGCGGCGGCCCGTATGGAGGTGAGCGGGGTTCTCAGTTCGTGCGAGACATTGGCCACGAAATCCCTGCGCATCTGCTCCAGCTTTTTGACGCGCGATATGTCGCGCATGGCCAGCACCGCGCCCTCGCAGCGGCCATCCTCTATAAGCGGGGCGCAGACCGCGTCAAACACGTTGTCCGGCGCGTCGGAGAACATTATCTCGCGCCTCTCCGCCGCGCGGGTACGCATGGAAGCAGCCGCCATCTCGTTAAGCGCAGGGTTGCGCAGCAGCTCCACCAGCGGCCTGCCGGCGCAGGTTTTGGCGTCCACGCGGGCCAGCGCGGCGAAAACCTCGTTGGCGAAAATGATGTTCCCGTCTTTATCCACTGCGGCGACGGCCTCCGTCATGTTGGAAAGTATGGCCGACAGCAGCGCCCTGTCCCGCGCCAGCTCGCCCATGGCGGACTGGGTTTTCTGCGCCAGCAGATTTATAGCGGCGGCCAGACGGCCATGCTCGTCCGCGGGGGAGTTCCGTATGCGCGCGCCGTAATCCCCGCCGGAGAGCTTTTCCGCCACAAGCGACATCTCCCCCACCGGCCCGCCCAGCGACCAGGCCGCCCACAGCGCCGCAAGCAGCGCCAGAGGCAGAACCGCGGCCATGGCATAGAATGCGGCGCGCTGCATGTCCGCCGCCCTTCCATAGACCTTGGACAGCGGCAGCGACAGCCGCATCACCGCCGCCCTCCCTTCCGGCACGGGCGCCGACACATACAGGAAATCGTGGCCCATAGTGGCGCTGCGCCTTATATCGCGGCCTTCGCGGCCCGACAGCGCGGCGGCGACCTCCGGCCTGTGCGCATGGTTTTCCATGGAAGACACAGCGGAATAGGCGACCTCGGAATCGGCAATAACCGCGCCGTCCCGCCCGATTACGGTAACCCGGCACCCGCACGCGGCGGACAAAGCGGAAACGGCGCGCTCCGGCTCCAGCGCGGCCACCCGCGCCTGAGAATACAGCCCCGACGCCAGCTCGGACACCAGATGCGTCCGGGCGGATTTCTCCACCGCTATGCCGACGGCAAAAGCCGCCGCCAGCGCTATCGCGCCGATTGCGACGGCCAGTTTAAGCCGGAAATGCTCTTTAATCAGTTTTAACACGGTAGCCAACGTTTTTAACCGTAACGATGCGGGCGGCTTCTCGCCCCAGCTTGGCGCGCAGCCTGGCTATGTGCTGGTCCACGGTGTTGGTGTCCAGTTCCATGGAACGCTCGTAGCCCCAGACCTGCTCCATTATCTGGTCGCGGGTGAGGGCTTTGCCCCCCGCGCGAGCCAGGCAGCGCAGCAGCTCAAACTCCTTCGTGCTTAAAGCGGCGGTCCCGCCGGCGACGCGCACCTCGTATTTGTCAAAATCAATTTCAATATCCCCGGCCCTGAAAACCGGGCTCTCTTCCGGCGCGCGGCGGCGCAGCACGGCTTTGACGCGCGCCAGCAGCTCGCGCATGCTGAAAGGCTTGGACACATAATCGTCCGCGCCCAGCTCCAAACCCAGAACACGGTCCAGCTCTTCTTTTTTAGCGGTCAGCATTATCACGGGGGTGGAATGCTTTTGCCTTATGCGGCGGCAAACCTCCAACCCGTCCACTTTGGGCAGCATGACATCCAGCAGCACCAGGTCCGGCGGGCCGGCCTCATGCAGCTTCAGCGCGGTTTC
This sequence comes from Elusimicrobiales bacterium, assembly GCA_041651175.1. Lineage (NCBI taxonomy): Bacteria > Pseudomonadati > Elusimicrobiota > Elusimicrobia > Elusimicrobiales > Elusimicrobiales bacterium. The sequence goes on from JBAZJT010000016.1 coordinate 10,376, forward strand.
GCCGTCCGCCGCAGCCGCGACGATATACCCCGCCTTCTCCAGATTGTAGCGGAGCGCGGCGGCTATGTTTTTCTCATCTTCCACGACAAGTATTTTCGCGGGCATGGTTATAGATAGTATGTTATAATTCCGTTACAAATGGCAACTCCGGCTATTACCGCCCGCGCGAAAAAGCTGCGGGACATTTATCTGGGCGCGGCCAGCTCCGCCGACAACGAATTCCCGTACTGGTACACCAGGCAATATTTTACGGACGACTGCGAAATCCCCGTCGTCCGCCGGGCCCGGGCGTTAAGGGCGGCGTTTTCCTCGCTGACGCCGGTCATCTATCCCGGCGAGCTTATAGTGATGCAGAAAGCCGCCTATTACCGCGGCTCTTTTCCGATGCCCTGGCTGTCGGAAGGCTATTACATGGCCCGCGAGGACGAGCTTTACCGCCAGGCGCTGGAGCGCGGCTCCTCCAGCGCGGACGAGCATTCCAGCTTCGGCTGCGGCGGCGGCAATTTCACGCAAAGCAGGGGAAAAGCCGTCTCCATCGCCGGCAAATTCGGCATGAGGCAGGAGGAGATTCCCGCCCTGCTGAAACTGGCGCGGCTGTGGCAGCACAAATCGGTGCAGGACATTTCCGCCCGCTACGAGCGCGCCGTGCCGGAAAGCGCGCTAAAAGACGAGCTTATGCGCGGCATAGTCTGTATGTTCGACTCCGGCTACACGCTGCCGCAGGGGCGCGAGGTCATTAACTACTATTATCCGCTGCAATACGGCTTTGACGGAATTATAAAAATCGCCTCCGAAAAAAAGGCCGCCTGCGCCGGCTGCGCCGGCGGCGACGGCATGGCCGGCATGAACCGCCTCTATAATTACGAGGCCGTGATACTGGCGGCTGAAGGGCTTCAAAACTGGATTCTCAATTACGCAAAAGAGGCGCGCAGGCTGGCCTCTTTTGAGAGCGATGAAAACCAAAAATCCGAGTATTGCGCGATAGCGGAGCGGCTGGAGCATATCGCCCATTATCCGCCGCGCGGCTTCCGGGACGCCGCACAACTGTGCTGGACACTGCACGTGGCCGCGCTAAACGAGGACGCCATCTCCGGCCTCTCGCCGGGCCGGCTGGGTCAGGTTTTGTACCCGTACTACGAGCATGACACGGCCTCCGGCGCGCTGACCCGCCGGGACGCGCTGGAACTGCTTGAATGCCAGCGGGTGAAATTCACCTCCATAGACTGCTTTGCCTCCGCCGGGGTGGTGGGCGGGGTGCTTTCCGGCAGCACGTTTAACAATCTTTCGCTTGGCGGGCTTACGGAAGACGGCCAGCCCGCCTGCAACGAATTGGAGCAGCTTATCATAGAGGCCGCCATGTCCTGCGCCTCGCCGCAGCCGACGCTTTCGGTTTTATATGACGAGCGGCTGCCGGAGGATTTCCTGCTCAGGGCGGCGGAATGCGTCAGAACCGGCGCAGGCTATCCGGCTTTCATGAACAACCGGGTGGCGGCGGATTTTCTGCTCTCCCAGTACGGCGGCGAGGGCATGACGGTGGGCGAGGCGCGCGCCGTCGCCATAGGCGGCTGCCTGGAAACCTCGCCCTGCTCGTGGCTGACGCTGGATTTCGCGGGCCGGAAATGGCAAATCCCCGGCGGCTCCGGCCAGCCGACAAGCGTGGGGGTGCATTTTGTCTCGCTGCCGAAAATACTGGAGCTGGCGCTTTTTGACGGCATGGACATGCGCGCAAACCACCGCATTTTCCCGCCGCGCGGGCGCGGGCTGGAAACCTGCGAGGCCGTGATTGAGGCATTCCGGGATTACTTCTTGCAGGCGGTCGCCGCGCTCAACAAATGCAACAACATACAGCACGATGTGTGGCGCAAGAACAACATGGCCGTCATAAACTCGCTGCTAAAGCCGGACTGCCTGGAAAAAGGGCATTTGATAAACGAACTGGGCTACCGTTACAACGGCACTTTCAATATTGAAACTACCGGCACCGTAAATTTCGTCAACAGCATGGCCGCGCTGAAAAAGCTGGTGTTTGAGGAACGCGCCGTATCGCTGGAAGAATTGAAGGCCGCGCTGGCAGCGAATTTCAAGTCGCATGAAAAGACGCATTCCCTCTGCCTCAACGCGCCCAAATACGGCAACGACGACCCGTATGCAGACTCCATACTCGCGGAATGGGAGCGGTGGTTCGCCCAAACAAGCCGCGAATTTGAATCGCTCTACGGCAAAAGGCTCTATCCGTGCCAGATTTCGGTTTCCACCCACGGCGCGATGGGCGCGGCGGCAATAGCCGGGCCGGACGGCAGGCCGGCAGGCGCGGCGTTTGCCGACGGTTCCATGTCCGCATACCCGGGAACCGACAAAAACGGGCCTTACGCGCTGTTCCGCTCGGCCTGCGGCTGGGACCATTCGTCCTCGCAGAACTCGCAGCTAAACATCAAACTGCATCCTTCCGCAGTGGCGGGCAGGGAAGGCGCAAAGAAACTGCTTGAGCTTACGCGGGGATACATGCGCAGGGGCGGCTTCCACGTGCAGTACAACGTAATAGACTCCTCCGTCCTCAGGGACGCGCAGCGCAACCCCGCCGGTTACCGGGAACTGCTGGTGCGCGTGGCGGGTTTCACCCAATACTGGGTGGAGCTGGGAAAACCGATACAGGACGAAATCATCGCCCGCACCGAATACGGGGAATTCTGATGGACACTCACAGGAACTGCGGTTATTACGCGCCGGTGGATGTAACAAAAGGCATTTGCCACAAGACGAAACAGGAAGTCGCGGCGGACGCGCAGTCCTGCCCGCAATTTTCGCCCGCGCCCAGATGCGGCAACTGTAAACTCTACGCCCCCGGCAAAGACCCGCTTACCGGAGAATGCAAAGCCTCCGCGAACGGGTTTTTCGCCTATGCCGGCATGAGCGCCCGCGAATGCAAATACCGCCGGGACTGAAATCCCGCTCCGCAATTATCGCCGCCTGTTTTGCCGCAGCCGCGCTGGTTTACTCGCTCACCCTCACAAACGGCCACGGCTGGCGCTGGGACGACGGCGCGCAATACATCGCCCATGCCCGGAATATAGCCGAGGGCAGGCCATACGCGGCCACCGGATATATATTCAATCCCCAAAATCCGATGACGGGGCCGGCCAGCTATCCGCCGGTGTATCCCGCGCTGCTTTCCCCGGTTTACAAATTATTCGGGCTGAACATGATTGCGTTCAAGCTGGTAAACGTCCTGCTGATGTTTTTATGCCTGGCCCTGCTCTGCGCGCTGGCCGCGAAAGAGGAAAAGTCCGAGACCGCCGCCTCGCTGGCTTTGTTTGCCGCGCTGCCGGCGGTGTTCTGGCTGCGTCAGCTGGTATATGCGGACTGGCTCTGCCTTGCCCTTATGTATGCCGCGTTTCTGGCATTCCGCCGCGGCGGCGCGGCGGCGGGGCTGCTGCTGGGACTGGCATACAGCACCCGGGTGGCCGGGCTTGCCGGATACCTGGCGCTGGCGGCGGATGATATTTTCCGCAACCGGAAAATCACCGCGCGGCTTGTGCGGATGTCCGTTATATTTTTCGCGCTGGCGGCGGCGCAGAAAATAATGATGCCCGCTATAGCCGGGTCGTATTACATATCCACCAAAATTCTTCTGCCCGGCCACGACACCCCTATCAGCGGCAGATACATGTCCAGTCCGTTCAACGAGGTCTTCATTCCCGACGGCATGTCCGCGCCGTTTGTAGCCGCCCTATGCGTACTGCTTGCGGCAGCGGCAACCGGCATGTACATACGCCGCGGCAGGCTGACGGCTGCGGACTGGCTGGCCGCCGGCTGTCCGCTTACCTTTATCATTTGCAGCGACGGCGTGCGCACCCTGCTGCCGCTGCTGCCGTTTATCCCGCTCAACTGCATCGCGGCGGCAAAAGCCGTCCGGGACGGGCGAACCCGCTTTCTGGCAGGCGCGGCGCTGATACTATGCGGCGCAATGGCATACATCGGCAGTTTTGCAAGCGTCTGGCAGGATTACGACATAAGCAGGCCCCCTTCAAAACAGCTTTTCGCCGCCATAAAAGCCAACACGGAACCGGACGCGGTGTTTATCGCGCGCAAGCCCAGAATGCTGGCGCTTATGACCGGGCGCAAAGCATCCATATACCCGCAGAACAGCGCCCCGCAAGCTCAGCTTGAGTATTACCGCTCCGTAAAAGCCGGTTATCTGCTGGAGACCTGGTGGCTTCGGAAAGACAGGGAAATTATTGCCCCGCTTCTGGCGGCGCGGCCCGGCTGTTTTGCCTATGCCTACGGCAACGAAATGTTCAGGGTTTACAAGTTAAAACTGGATTTTGAGCAATGCCCAAAGGATTGATTTTTGACATACAGGGTTTTTCGGTGCATGACGGGCCGGGCTGCCGGACGGTTTTTTTCCTGAGCGGCTGCCCGCTGCGCTGCCGCTGGTGCGCCAACCCGGAGGGTATGTCCGGCGCGCCGGCATTGCTGCATTTCGCCTCCAGATGCGCGGGGGACATGCTGTGCGCGGCTGCATGCCCGGCTAATGCAGTTTCAGCCGGGCCGGTTTTTGACCGCGCGGCCTGCGCGAAATGCCGCTCTTTTGACTGCGTCAAAGCCTGCCGCAGCGGCGCGCTTAAAACAGCCGGAAGGGAAGTTTCCGTTGACGAAATAATCAGAATAATCCGCCGGGACAGGGATTTCTGGGGGCCCGGCGGCGGGATAACGCTTTCCGGCGGGGAGCCGTTGTTTCAGAAGGAATTCTCGCTTGCCGTGCTGCGCTGGTGCCGGGAAAACGGCGTTCACACAGCGGTTGAGACCTGCGCTTTCGCCCCGGAAAAGGATTTCATGGAGCTTGCCGCAAACTGCGACTGGGTTTTCGCCGACATAAAGCACATGGACGCGCAAAAACACAAAGCCGGAACGGGGCAGACGAATGAAACCATTCTGTCAAACATCAGGCGGCTGGCGCGCGGCAGACATGAGCGCAGGCTGGTCATCCGGCTGCCGCTTATACCCGGCTATAACGACGGGGAGGATAATCTGGCAGCCTGCGCGGATTTCATGGCGGTTGCGGGACTGGGGGAGATAAATATACTGCCCTTTCACGCGATGGGCCTGTCCAAATACAAACAACTGGGGATGGTTTGCGGTTATGCGGACACCGCGCCCTGCGGCGCAAAAGAACTTTCCCGCGCGGCGGAGCTTTTCACCGTCAGGAACATAGCCTGCCACTCCGGTCCCGACACGCCGTTCTGACCGCGCTATTTGCCGGGGTTGCCGGGTTTGCGGCGTTCTTCAAAATCGCTGGAACTCCACTCAAACTCCTGTCCGCAGATGCGGACAGACTCGCCCTCTTTGACGCCGCGGCGCAGCAGCGCCTTCTCAAGGCCGATGCGCTTGAAGAGGTTTTTAAGCCGGATTACCGCCTCCGGCTGGCCGAAATTGGTCATTTGCACAAGCCGGGTTATTTCCCTGCCCGACACCTCAAACAACCCGTCACGCCCGCGCTCCAGCCGGAAGGCAGGCTCTATGGAATGATAGGCGGGATGCGGCGCAGACGGCGGCTTTATTTCCGGCGGGGTTTCGGCCAGCAGGCGCACGGCCTCGTCCAGCACGGAGGAAACGCCGCCGCCCGTGGCGGCAGACATGACAAAGAGCTTGCGCCGGCGGTATCTGGCGCGGATTTTGGCGGCGGCTTTTTCCGCCTCCGGCAAATCGGCTTTGTTGACGGCGATTATGCGCGGCTTGGCCGCCAGCGCGGGGTTGAAAAGCTTCAGCTCGTTTTCCACGGCTTTTATGGATTCGGCAGGGCCGGTTCCGCAAAAGCCAAGCGGGTCCACCAGATGTATCAGCGCGCGGGTGCGCTCTATATGGCGCAGGAAGGCGGTGCCCAGCCCGCGGCCCTCGTGCGCGCCCTCTATGATGCCGGGAATGTCGGCCATCACAAAGCTTTTGCCCTTGTGATAAACCATGCCCAGATTGGGATTCAAAGTCGTAAACGGATAATCTGCCACCTTGGGCCGCGCGGCGGAAACCCGCGCCAGAAAAGTTGACTTCCCCGCGTTCGGAAAACCCAGCAGCCCCACGTCGGCGAGGACTTTAAGCTCCAGGTGATAAACGAACTCCTCGCCCGGTTCGCCTTTTTCGGCGATTCTGGGAGCGGTGTTGGCATGGGTTTTGAAAGCCATGTTCCCCCTGCCCGCCCTGCCGCCGCGCGCGGCCAGGAAACGCTGGCCACGCCCGGTAAGGTCCGCGACGACATGCCCGTCCTTTTTTACTACGGTGCCGCAGGGGACGAATACAACCGTATCCTCCCCGGCGGCGCCGTTCTTGTTGTAGCTGCCGCCCTTGCCGCCGGGAATGCCTTTTATATGGGGATGATAGGAAATCTCCACAAGAGTGGTGAGGTTGCGGTCCGCCTCCAGGAAAACTGCTCCGCCGGAGCCGCCGTCGCCGCCGTTGGGACCGCCGTAGGGGATGAATTTTTCGCGCCGGAAGGAAAGGCAGCCGTCGCCCCCGTCGCCCGCTTTTACGTGGATGCGGACCCGGTCTATGAACGCCTGCTGGCGTTTTTTGTCTTCATTCATAAAATCCGACACGGCGGCGCGACTGCGCCGCCGTGTCAAAAGACGAAGAATCCGTCAGGCCTTGGCGGTTTCGGTTACTATGGATATTTTCTGCTTGCCGCGGCTGGCCCACTGGAACTTCACGGTGCCCGCCGACTTGGCAAACAACGTGTCGTCCGAACCGATGCCTACGTTGAGGCCGGGCAGGAATTTGGTGCCGCGCTGGCGCACCAGCACCTCGCCCGCCAGGACCTTCTGCTGGCCGTAGCGCTTTACGCCAAGCCTTTGGCCGTGGCTGTCGCGCCCGTTGGTTGAAGAACCCTGCGATTTTGCATGTGCCATATGTGTTCCGGTTCCGTCAGGAGATTTTAATCTCTTTGATTTCCAGTTCGGTAAGGTCCTGCCGGTGGCCTCTCATTTTTTCGTAAGCCTTCTTGGGACGCTTTCTGAAAACCAGTATTTTGGGGCTTCTCAGATGCCTTGACACTTTGGCGATAACCGTCGCCTTGGGGAGGGCAGAGGGGTTTACCGCGGCGCCGTCGCCGGAAGCGGACCAGATGGCGTTGATTTTAACCTCGTCGCCCTGTTTGGCCTCAAGCTTCTCTACGGTGACTTTCTCGCCGGGCGTAACCCAGTACTGCTTCCCGCCGGTTTGTATGATTGCGTACATAATAGTTTATCCTAGCAAAATTGCCGCAGTGGATTCAAACCCTACCCGCCCGCGCCGGTCCGAAGGCCGGCGCGGGCGGCTTTGCGGGTCAGACCTTGTCGCCGTTTACGGCGTGGGTTTTCTTGCCGGCAAGCAGGTAATCGGCTATCTGCTCGGCGGCCTGGCGAGCCACCGTTATCTGCGCGTCTTTCGTGGAGGCGGCGATATGCGGCGTGGCGATGACATTTTCCATGCCGAAAAATATATGCTCCGTCGCCGGCTCTTTGACGAAAACGTCGCAGGCAAGGCCCGCTATCTGGCCGCTTTGCAGGGCCTCTTTTACGTCGGCCTCCACCATAACGCCGCCGCGCGCGCAGTTGATTATGCGCACGCCCTTTTTCATCTTGGAGATGGCTTCCTTATTAAGCATCCCTTTGGTGGCATCCCTTATAACCACATGGTAAGTGATGAAGTCCGATTTTTTGTAAAGCTCGTCCAGCGGAACCATGGTTACGCCCAACTCGCGGGCGCGCTCTGCCGTCATGGCCGGGTCATAGACCAGGACAGTCATCCTCAGGCCCCTGGCCCTGTCTGCCACCACGGCGCCGATATTACCGCAGCCGATTATGCCCAGCGTCTTGCCGGTAAGCTCCACGCCCTCGTATTTTTTCTTTTCCCACTTGCCGGCGTGGGTGGAGGCGTTGGCCTGCGGGATATGCCGGGCCAGCGCCATCATCATGGCCACGGCATGTTCGGCGGTGGAGACGGTGTTTCCGTAGGGCGTGTTCATCACCACCACTTTTTTGCCGGTGCAGGCGTTGACGTCTATGTTGTCAACGCCGCTGCCCGCGCGGGCCACAGCCTTGAGCTTGGCTGCGGCGGCGATAATGTCGCCGGTGAGCGTGGTGGCGGAGCGGACTATTATCCCGTCAAAATCCGCCACGCAGGATTTTAGCTGCTCCGGCGTCATGCCGGTTTTGACCACCGGCTCCAGCCCGCGCTCCTTAAGCACCTTCTCGCAAAGGGGATCGGCTTTGTCGGCTATAAGCACTTTCATTTCACGGCCTCCGTCTGATAGGTTTTGGCGACTTCGCTGTGCGCCCAGTCCAGCCATTTGGTGAGAATTTCCACGTCGGAAGCTTCCACCGTCGCGCCGCACCAGATGCGGATTCCCACCGGCGCCTTGGCATAGGAGTTGATGTCGTGGGCCACGCCCTCTTTGTCCAGCATGGCGGTTATTTTCTTGGCGGCCTTGGCCTTTTCCTCGTCGGGCAGGCGCTTGAACCAGTCCGCCGTGATTTTGAGACAGACGGAGGTGTTGGAGCGGGTCTCTTTCGTCTCGGCCAGGAAATCTATCCAGCCGCATTTGGCGGCCCAGTTTTCCAGCGCGCGCAGATTGGCGTTGGAACGCGCCGCCAGCGCCTTCATCCCGCCGATGGATTCGGCCCATTTAAGCGCGTCTATGGCGTCTTCCACGCAAAGCATGGACGGCGTGTTGACGGTGTTGTATTCCAGCTCGCCGGGCTTCAATTTGCCTTCCGCCGCCAGGCGGAAAATTTTCGGCAGCGGCCAGGAGACTTTAGGCTCGTTTTCCTCCATGCGCTTTACCGCGCGCGGGGAAAGGACGATGACGCCGTGCGCCGCCTCGCCGCCCAGCACCTTCTGCCACGAGAAGGTGATTACATCCAGCTTCGTGTAATCCATCTCCATCGCGAACACGCCGGAGGTGGCGTCGCAGATGACAATGCCCTCGCGGTCCGCCGGGATCCAGTTGAGGTCCGGCACCTTCACGCCGGAGGTGGTGCCGTTGAAGGTGAACACTATATCGTGCTTCGGGTTGGCTTTTGAAAGGTCGGGCAGCCTGCCGTAGTCGGCCTTATACTCGCTTACGCCGGGCAGCTTTAGGTATTTCACCGCGTCGGTAATCCAGCCCTTGCTGAAGGATTCCCAGCCGAAAATATCCACGGGCCGCGGGCCCAGCATGGTCCACATGGCAAGCTCCACCGCGCCGGTGTCGGAGCCGGCCACCACGCCGATGCGGTAATCCGCCGGCAGGCCCAGCACGCGCTTCATGCGCTCGGACACCTCGGCCAGCCGGGCTTTGCCTTCCTTGGAGCGGTGCGACCGCCCTACCAGCGCGCCTTTAAGCGCGTCCGGCGTCCAGCCCGGCCTTTTGGCGCAGGGGCCTGAAGAGAAGTTGGGGCACTTGGTCCTGACCGTCGGTTTGTCCATAAGTTCTCCTTGGAGATATTATTCACCGGCAAACAGCCACGGCCCCGCCAGCGCCATGCGCCGGCGTCCGCCTGATTAAAATCTACCAAATAATGCGCCTTGTGTGGAATTTCCCGGCCTCGGACGAAGCACATCTCCGTGGAAAACCCGAAAATTGCGCGCTGGTCAGTTTATTTTTATGTGAAGCTCGCGGAGCTGCTTTTCGTCCACCATGTTGGGCGCGCCGCTTAACGGGCAGGACGCGCTGGCGGTTTTGGGAAAGGCGATAACCTCGCGTATGGAGCTTTCGCCCCGCAGCAGCGCCACGACCCGGTCAAAGCCTATGCCGATTCCGCCGTGCGGCGGCGCGCCGTATTCCAGCGCCTCCAGCAGCATGCCGAAGCGGCGCGCGGCGTCCTCTTTGGAATACTTCATAAGCGACATGACCTTTTCCTGCACCTCGCGTTTGGTGTTGCGCACCGAGCCGGAGCCAAGCTCCGTGCCGTTTAGCACCATATCGTACTGGTGCGAGCGGACATTGCCGGGGTCTGTCTCCAGCTTGCCGATGTCTTCTTCCAGCGGCGCGGTGAAGGGGTTGTGCGCGGCGTCGTAGCGGTTCTCTTCCGGCCTCCACTCAAGCAGCGGGAAATGCATCACCCACGCGAAAGCCCATTTGCACGACGGTATGGCGGAGAGCTTGGCGATAAGGATTTTCCGCAGTTCGCCCATGAAAACGCAAAGCGCCGTAAAATCCGCCGGGGTTTTCTCCGGCAGCGCGGAGCCGATGAAAACCGCGTCGCCGGTTTTAACTCCCAGCGCGGTTCGGAGCGCGTCCATTTCCGCCTGCGAGAAGAATTTGACGGACGGCGACTCCGCGCCTTTTTCGGTGAATTTTATCCACACCAGGCCTTTTGCGCCGGCGGCTTTGACGGCTTCGGTGATTTTGTCCATCTCGGTGCGGGAAAGCGACGCGCCGCCCTCCGCTTTTATGGCGCGCACCGCGCCGCCGCCGGAGAGTATGGAGGAAAACACCTTAAACTCCGTCGCCTTGAAAACATGGGCGACGTCGGTTATCTCAAAACCGTGGCGCAGGTCCGGCTTGTCGGAGCCGTATTTCAGCATCGCCTCCGTATATTCCATCTGCCGGAACGGGATTTCTATTTCCTCGCCGGCGGAGGCGAAAATTTCCTTCATCAGACCTTCTGCCATGGCGAAAATATCGTCCTGGGACACAAAAGACATCTCAACATCTATCTGGGTATGCTCGGGCTGGCGGTCGGCGCGCAAATCCTCGTCGCGAAAGCAGCGGGCCAGCTGGAAGTACCTGTCAACGCCCGAGACCATCAGTATCTGCTTGAACATCTGGGGCGACTGGGGCAGCGCGTAAAACTCTCCCGCCGCAAGGCGCGAGGGCACCAGATAATCCCGCGCGCCCTCCGGGGTGGAGCGGGTGAGTATCGGCGTTTCCACTTCAATAAAGCGGTGTTTGTCAAAATAGCGGCGCGCGGCCTGCGCGGCTTTGTGCCGCGCCGCCAGGTTGGCCGCCATGCAGGGGCGGCGCAGGTCTATGTAGCGGTATTTGAGCCGCGTCTCCTCGGTAGCGGTGATGCGGTCGTCAACCTCAAAAGGCGGGGTTTTGGACGGGTTAAGAATTTCTATTTTCGCGGCGGAGACTTCCACCTCGCCGGTGGGGATGTTCTTGTTGGAGAGGCCCTCGGGCCGCAGCCGCACCGCGCCGGTTACGCGCAGGACGTATTCGCTGCGCACCGTATCCCCAACCCTGAACGCCTCGGCGTTTTCGGGCGCGGCGACTATCTGTGTGATGCCGGTCCTGTCGCGCAAGTCAATGAACAGCACCCCGCCATGATTGCGGAAAGAATTCACCCAGCCGCAAAGCGACACCTCCCGGCCAACATCAAATTTGGTTATTTCCCCGCAATAATGCGTTCTCATGGCGTCTCCTTGGCAAGGTGTCTTGCAATATCCTGAAAGGGAATTTCCGCCTGCTCCCCGGTTTTGAGATTCTTGACGGCGGCGGATTGTTTTGCCAGCTCGTTGCCGCCTATTATGGCGGCGAATTTGGCGCCGCATTTGTCCGCCGCCTTGAGCTGCGCCTTCATGCTCTGCGCGAATGCCCCGCCGTCGGTTGAAATGCCCGCCTTGCGCAGTTCCGCCATCAATTTGAATGCGGCGGAATGGGCGGCTTCCTCCATGCTGATTACAAAAACTTCCGGGCCGGGATATGCGGCTTCCGGCATAAGCGATACTGCCCGGTCCACGCCGAGGCCCCAGCCTACCGCCGCCGCCTCAGGCCCGCCCATTGAGCGGATGAGGGCGTCATACCTTCCGCCGCCGGCTATGGCGTCCTGCGCGCCCAGTCTTGCATTGCGGAATTCAAACACCGTGCGGCTGTAATAGTCCAGCCCGCGCACTATCGCGCGGTTGACCGCGAAAGGAATGCCGGTTTCCTTAAGAAAAAGCTGCACGGCGTCAAAGTGTTTCCCGCAATCCGGGCATAACTCCTGAACCGGCGCGTCTTTGAACAATGCGGGGCCGTCGGTTTTGCAGTCCAGCGCGCGCAGCGGGTTTTTCTCTATGCGCTTTTTGCAGTTTTCGCAAAGCGTCTCTTTGCGGGAATTGAGAAAAGCTATCAGTTTTTCGCGGTGCGCGGGACGGCATTGCGCGCAGCCGAGGCTGTTGATTTCCACGGAGAAATCGTTTATTCCCGCGCGGCGCAGAATATCGGACAGCAGGGCTATAATCTCCGCGTCCGCCGCCGGATGGGGATTGCCGATACACTCCGCGCCGATTTGCTCAAACTCCCGGTAGCGGCCCTGCTGCGGACGCTCGGCGCGGTACATATTGCCCATATAAAACAGCTTCTGCCTGGGCGACTGGGCGGACAGGTTCTGCTCTATATAGGCGCGCGCCACGCCCGGAGTACCCTCGGGACGGAGCGCCAGTTTGCGGCCGCCGGCGTCCTCAAAGGAATACATCTCCTTTTCCACTATATCAGTCGTCTCGCCGGTGGATTTGACGAAAAGCTCGCGCATCTCCACTGCGGGAACGCGGATTTCGCCGTAGCCGTATAGCGCGAAGACTTCGCGCGCTATTTTTTCAAAATCCGCGAACCGCCGCGACTGCGGCGGCAGAATGTCCCTGAAACCGCGCACCGATTGTATAGTCATTTTTTTTGAGGCGATATGGCCCTGAGCCGCGCCACATCCAGCACAGCGATTTTGCCGGCGCGGTAATCTATCATTTTCGCGCGCTTTAGCGCGGAGACCGCGCGGGAGACCGGCTCCCTGGTCGCGCCGATGTACTGGGCAAGCTGGGAGATGTTGATGTCTATTTCCGCGGGAACGGGAGAGAATTTGCGCTCCCCCCGCAATTTCACTATCGCGCCCGCCAGCCGGCCTATCATATTGTGGAACAGCAGCCCCTCTATCTCGTCGTCGGCTTTGTGCAGCCGCTCGCACAGTGTGCGCAGCAGGTTCAGAGTAAACGCATGGTCCGCGCGCAGCAGTTTTTTGAAATTGCCGCCGTTGATGACGCGCAACTCGCAATCCTCCTCCGCGCAGGCGGAGGCGGAGCGCACCTCCCCGCCCAGAAGCGCCATCTCGCCGAAAAAATCCCCGGCGCCCAGATAGGCCAGCGTCTTGGCACGCTCAGGCTGGACGCTGGTGAAGATTCTCACCCGCCCGGATTTGACTATGAAGAAATTGTCGCCGGCCTCGTCCTTGGAGAAAATCATTTCGCCCTTGCGCCAGCGCGCGGTTCTGGCAAGGGCGAAGACGCGGTTGCGCTCCGCCGTTTTCAGGCTGCACAGGAAAGCGGTTTTCCTAATACCTGTCATATTTTCAGATTATATCATTTACCGGCGGGACACCGCGCGGTCCGCCAGCCGGGTGGGCAGCGGCACGCGGAAACCCTGCGCGCAGCCCGTCGGCAGATTTCAGCCGCGCGGTTTTCGGATTTTCATTTCCAAATATTGTACCATAGGGAAAAGAGAGGTTTTATGCCGGAAGAGAAAAAGAAAATCAAATTCGGCGTCGTCGGCGCCGGCAAAATAGGCACCTATCATGTCCGCACCCTGTCTAAAATGCCGGACGTGGAGCTGGTGGGCGTATGTGATTCCGATTCAATGCGCGCGCAATCGCTGGCGTGGAAGCATAACTGCGTAGCCTACACCAATCAGGACGATTTGCTCTCCCAGGTTGAGGCCATAGTAATCGCCGTGCCGACCGAGCATCACAAGCAGGTGGGTATGGCCGCGCTTAACAGGGGCATTCACTGCCTGGTGGAAAAGCCCATAGCCTCCAGCATGGACGAGGCGCGCGAGCTGCTCAAGGCCTCCGAGTCAAAGGACGTCGTCTTCCAGGTGGGCCATTCGGAGCGGTTCAACCCGGCTGTTACGGAAGCGTTCAAGCATATCAAAAGCCCGCGTTTTATAGTCATAGAGCGCGCCGGCCCTTACGACCCGCGCATGTCCGCCATAGGCGTAATACTGGATTTGATGATTCACGATATAGACCTGCTGCTTACGCTTATGGATTCTCCGATAATGAGCTTCGAGGCGGTGGGAGCCAGCATTTTTTCCAAACACGAAGACATCGCCAATGTCAGAATGCGCTTCAAAAACGGCTGCATAGCCGATGTAACCGCCAGCCGCGCCTCCATGGAGCGGGCGCGCTATATGCGCGTCTATCAGGAAAGCGCCTATGTTTCCGTGGATTTCATGAACGCGCGCGTCAAACTCTACAAGAAGAAAAATCCGGTGGTAGCTTCGCTCAAGGATGTGGACGTTATATATCCTCCCGTGGCCAAACAGCAACCCATCGCGGCGGAGATAACCCATTTCATAGACTGCATCAACCACATGAAAATCCCCTGGCCATCGGGAGAGCGCGGCAGCCGCGCGCTCCATTACGCGCTGGAATTCACCGAACGGCTGGCCCGCTACGAGCTTAACCGCGCCGCAAACCCGGAGCCGCAGGGCCCTGTGCAGGTGGCCTCCGACATCGGCAAGGCCGCCCAGGTGGCCATCAGCGAGGCGCTGGGCACCATAGGGCTGGACAAGAGCTGATGCCGGATATCATCCCCACAACCAAAAATATCCTGGTCGTCGCCGGCGACCCGTCCGGCGATTTGCACGGCGCCGCGCTTATCCGCGAGCTTAAGGCCAAAGACCCGCAGTTGCATGTCTCCTGCCTGGGCGGGCAGCGGATGCAGCAGGCGGCGGACCGGTTCATCTACAATCTGGTTGGCGTCGGCGCGGGAGGCTTTGCTGAGCCGCTGAAGCGGTTTTTCCTGTGGCTGAGGCTTATAAACCTGGCGCGCAAATTCCTCAACGAAAAGCGGCCCGCCTGCGTAATCGCCGTGGATTTCTACGGGTTCAACCACCAGTTGCTGGGGCTGGCGGCGCACCGGAAAATTCCCGTGTTTTACTATGTCTGCCCGCAGGTCTGGGCCAGCCGGCCAAAGCGCGCCGAGACCATAGCGCGGCTGGCGCGGCATGAGTTCGTCATTTTCCCGTTTGAGGAGAAAATTTACAGGGACCTCGGCGGCAAATGCGATTTTATCGGGCACCCGCTGCTGGATGTTGTTCCCCAGCCCAAAACCCCGCCGGAAAACCGCGGCGGCGTGGATTACAAATGGAAAATCGGCCTGCTGCCGGGCAGCCGCCCCTCCGAAGTCGCGCGGCTGATGCCGGTTTTCTGGAAGGCGTTTTTGATGATAAAGGAAGTGTTCCCGAACGCGGAGCCTTATATTTTCGCGGCGCGGGAGATTTCCGACAGGGATTTGCTGGCCCGCTGCGAAGGCGGCGCCAGGCCGGCCATAGTGCGGGAGGAGGATTATGCCATCCGCGCCGGCATGGATGCGGCGCTTGCCTCCTCCGGCACCGCCACTCTGGAAAACGCCATGCTGGGCCTGCCGATGGCGGTCGCCTATAAAATGCCGGCCTTCACCTACGCTGTGGCGCGGCGCGTCATCAATGTGAAATACATTTCCCTTCCCAATATCATAGCCGGCAAACAGCTCGTACGCGAGTATGTGCAGGACGCCGTCTCGCCGGAGGCGCTGTCCGGGCAGATAATGGGCCTTCTGCAAAACCCCGACAGGCTCAACGGCCTGCGAGCGGAACTGCTGGTCCTGCGCGGAAAGCTTGGCAGCCCCGGCGCGGCGCGCCGCGCGGCGGAAACAATTCTGGCGGAAACTTTCTCTCAATGAAACAGACCATAGCAAGACTGCTGCCGTATCTGCGTCCGCACCGCAGGCGGCTTATGCAGGCTTCGCTTGCCATGACGGCCACCGCCGCCATCAACGGCGGCGCCAGCCTGCTGCTAAAGCCCGTGGTGGACGGGTTTTCCAGCTTCAGGGATCAGAAGCAGTTGTTTGTCATCGTAATCCTGCTGCCGGCCATTTTCCTGCTAAAGCTGCTTTTCCAGTATACCCAGGGCTATCTGATGAGCTTCATCTCCCAGAAAATAGTGCAGCAGATACGGGAGGATTTGTTCCGGCATCTGCACAAGCTGTCGGTGGAATTCTACTGGCGCAAACGCTCCGCCGAGGTAATGACCCGCGTTACCAGCGACCTGACCAATCTCCAGTCCGCGCTGCAGTTTCTGCCGCTGTACTCGGTGCGGGACACTTTCACGGTGATGGCGGTGTTTGCGGTGCTGCTCTATATCAACTGGCGTTTCACGCTGATAGCGCTGCTGGTGGGCCCGCTGGCCGGCGTGGTAATTGGAGTGCTGGGCAGGAAAATGCGCCAGTCCTCCGGGCGCAGCCAGGCCATCATAGGCCAGATTTACCATCGCTTCAGCGAAAGCCTGGAGGGAATGACCATAGTCAAGGCCTTCAACTACGAGGAAGGCGCGATAGCCAAATTCTGCCAGCAGAACGACGCGCTTTTCGCGCAGATAATGCGCTATCTGCGCGCCACGGCGCTGTCGGGGCCGCTGCTGGAATTCCTGGGCAGCCTGGTGATAGCGCTGCTGATATGGGTGGGCGGGCGGGAAATCCTGGCGCACCGCATGACCGCCGGGGATTTCGCGGTTTTCCTGGGCGCGTTTTTCATGGCCTACGGCCCGCTCAAAAATCTGGCGCAGGCCAATTCCACCTTCCAGCTCGGATACGTTTCCTGGAGCAGGATATTGCAATTGCTGGACGAGAAGCCGCATGTGGCGGAGCCGGAAAACCCCGTTCCCGTTGACAGGCTGGAGGGCGACATCGTTTTTGAAAACGTCTCCTACGGCTATCCGAACGGCGCGCCGGTCATAAAGCGGCTCAACCTGCATATAAAGCCCGGGCAGGCGGTGGCGTTTGTGGGGGCCAGCGGCTCCGGCAAGACCACGCTCATCAATCTGCTGCTGCGGCTTTTTGATCCGGCGGAGGGCCGCATTCTCTACGACGGCAAGGATTTGCGGGCCGTGGATTTGCGCGGGCTGCGCTCGCATATCGGCCTTGTGAGCCAGAACACCATACTTTTTGACGATACCGTCTCCGCCAACGTGGCGCTGGGCGACGGCGCCGCCGCCGAAAGCGACATCATTGCCGCCTGCGAGGCCGCCGACGCGCATGAATTTATCGCAAAAATGCCCTGCGGCTACAAAACCATGCTGGGCGAGCGCGGCGTCAAGCTCTCCGGCGGGCAGAGGCAGCGCCTGGCCATAGCGCGCGCGCTGCTTAAAAAGCCCTCCGTCCTGCTGCTGGACGAGGCCACCAGCAACCTGGACACCGAAAGCGAAAAATCCGTCCAGACCGCGCTGGAGCGCATAATGAAGCAACGCACCGTAATCATGGTGGCGCACCGGCTTTCCACTATAGCCGGGGCGGACAAAATCTGCGTCCTCCACCGCGGCGAAATAGCCGAAACCGGCACGCACGACGAGCTGCTTGCCAAATGCGGCATTTACGCCCGGCTCTGCGAAATACAGAAAATGGCCCCCGCCGCCGAATAACATTCCGCCGCTCATAGACGTTCCTGCCCGCCGTCCTTGACAGGCCGGACGGGCTATGATACACCTTAACCTGGGTAAAACATGGCGGCACCCCGGCTGAAAAGCTGCATCGCATATCCCGGGTCCTGCCGCTGTACAGCCGATTGGAGGAATTCAAATGCGCGGAAAGAGGTTTGGTGCTGTGTGCGCCGCCGCGGCGGTATTGCTGGCAGCCTGCGGAGCGGCGTCCGTATGGGCGTTTCCGAAAGACTTCCCCGAGCTGAAGGGAACCGGCGGGCAAACCGCAGGTAAAATCCTGACCGGTTTCGGCGGCGACGAGAAGCTGGACAAGGCCGGCAACCGCGCCGGCCTCAAGCATGTGCCGGTGATATTGCTGCACGGCAACTCCGGCAGCGCCACGCATGCCCAGTGGGGCATGGTCCCGATACGCGACATGCTGTTCAAGGCGGGCTACAACACTTCTGAAGTGTGGGCCGTTTCCTACGAAGGCGACAACCCGTATGTGGAGCTTATGGGCGTCCACAAAACGCATATAGAGGATGTGCGCGCGTTCATAAACGCCGTGCGCGATTATCTGGGAGTGAAAAAAGTGGATGTGGTCGCCCACTCGCTGGGCACGACCATGACGCTGGCGTATATGGCCGGCTATGACAGTTCCGGCAAATTCAACCCGCAGAAGCGGGGCTACGGCAATATTTCCACCTTCGTTTCGCTGGCGGGGGCCAACAACGGGCTTGGCCAATATTCCGTGGACGAGTTCAAGACCGGCGGCGATTTCGTCAAAGGCATAAGCGCCGCCGACGGCGTTGCCGACCAGACACCTTACGGCTCCGCCGACGAAGGCAAACAGACGCAGGGCTACAGACAGGTTACTTCGCTGGACAACGGGCAGATAACGTATGCGGCGCTGTGGGCGGCGGGCGATTTTGTGGACGCGCAACTGCGCGACACCGGCTCGCTGAAAGGGGCGGATATCAACAAAAGCTTTGACCTCGGCTCCAACACCAACGGCCACGAAAAGATAATGAAAGACCAGGCCGTTTTCAACACATTCCTTCCCTACCTGAACCGCGGCAAAGCCGCCGGCGACGACAGGGAGAAAGCCGCCTCGCGCGAAATGAAGGCCGAAAAGGCCAGCGCCGCCTCCGCAAGGGGATTTGAGGAAAAAGCCGCCTCCATCAATCCCGCCCGCGTCATGAACTGGGACGGCCCCGCCACGCGCGACATCAAGCCGCGCTGACCCACTCCGCAGCCGGACAGCGAAAAACGGGCCGGCAATCCCGGCTCCAAACCCAAAGCCCCGCGCAAGCGCGGGGCTTTGTTTCATCCGGAAAATCTATTTCGCGGGAGGCTTGTGGTTTTTTGCGCCAAAGACTTCACCGTAGAACGCTATGCGGCCCCTGCCGTGGGTTTTGCTCCAGTACAGCGCCTCGTCGGCGCGGGCCAGAAGCTCGTCGGCAGTGCGCGCGTCGCCCGGATAGGCGGCTATGCCCTGGCTGACGCTTATTTTCAGCGGCTCGGTCTTTGAAAAAGGCGCGGGTATTTTTATATCGCCTATCTCGCGCGAGAGGCGGGCGGCTATGGCACTGGCTTCCTCCGCCTTGGACTGGGGCAGCAGCACCAGAATCTCGTCGCCGCCGTAGCGGCAGGGAAAGTCTATTTTGCGCAGGTTGGAAAGTATCACGCGGCCTATTTCGCGCAGCGCGACGTCGCCGGCCTGATGGCCGTAGGAATCGTTTATCTCCTTGAAGAAATCCACGTCCATCCAGATAAGCGCGAGCGGCTGGTTGAAACGCTCGGCGCGGTACATTTCCTCGTGGAAACGCTCGGTGAAATAGCGGCGCACGGGGAGCTTGGTCAGTTCGTCGTACTGGGAAAGCTCCTGCACCCGGTCAAAAAGGACCGCGTTGTCCACCGCAAGGGCTATCTGCCCGGCGAAAGAGCTTAAGGAAAGCATGTCTTCCTGCATAATCGGCTGCTGGGAAAGCAGGTTGTCAACTATAAGCAGCCCCTCGCTTTTGCCCTGCACGGTAAGCGGCAGGTATACCACGGAATCGCGGTATTTGTCGGCCACGGTGTCGCCGGAGACGCTGCCCAGCACTATGTCGGCAAAGCGGTGTACTCCGGGCTGGAGCGGTATCTGCTCGTGCGCGAGGCTGCGCACCTGCCCGCGCGCGTCGGCGCTCAGTTCGCCCTTAAGCTTGCGCTCGGCCTGGTTGACCAGATACAGCCGCACCCGGTCAAAACCGAAGTATTTCTGTATGCCCTGCAAAATCAGCCGCATGCCGTCTTCCATGCGCAGCGAGGAGGCAAAAACCGCGGTCAGCTCGTTGAGCGCGCTGGCGCGGCCAAGCTGCTCGCGCGTGAACTGGTCCAGCTCTATATGAGCGAGATTCTGCTCCAGCTCGTCGGCCAGGCCGCGGGCAAGCTCGCGCTCGCGCTCGGTAAAAGGACGGGATTTGGACAGGCGCTCCATCCGCAGCGCGCCAAGCCGCGCGGTATCGGCCAGGGGCTGCCTTCCGGCGGGGGAGCGCCCCGCCCCCGGCCAGCGCAACGGTATGTATATGGCCGGATAGTCCAACTGCGCCGAATCGCATATAACACCGCTTTCCAGCGCGGCCCGTAGCGGGGAGTCGGAGGCCGCCGCTATATCCTCCTCCAGGTCCATGGCGTCGCTGCCGCTCCACACCAACCGCAAAGACAGCAGCGACTCCTCCGGCTCCCAGGAGAAAAAGCAGGCCTGGTCCAGCTTGAGGTTGACCGCCATAAGCTCCAGCGCGCGCGCCAGCATCTGGCGCGAGTCCGCAAATGGCCGGTTAAGCTCCTTGTGGTACTTGTAAAGCACTTCGGTCGGATGCGTGGTCATTCGCCGTAAAGCGAAAGCAGGTAATCCATCTCCACCTGGACTTTCACCATCTCCTGAAGCAGCATTCCCGATGAGTACGAGCCGCGCGCCACCGCTATGGCTATGCGCGAAAGCGCCGAATCCAGAATCTCCACATATGTCCCGCAGACGGTAACATTTGGCAGCGCGCGCGCCCCGGCCACGATTTCGGAATAGGTGCGCATCCTCTCATGCGAAGAGAAAATAAACTGCTCAAACTCCGCCGCGGCGGGCTGGAAGGCGTGTATCATGCGGCAGTACATCGCCTGCTGCGCCGGGCGGACCAGCCATTTAAGCAGCTCCGCCGCCTCGCTGCGGTTTTTGGCGTTTTTGACCAGCGCGAGATTATAGCTGGAAAGCAGACTGTGCGCGCCGTAGAGGCCGCCGGGCAGCGGGACGGTCTTGACCTCAAACTCGTCGTTTTCCGGCAGCAGCGACTGCGAAAGCCGGCGCGACACCGTCATGCTGGCGCGGCCCTCCAGCATGGTGCCAAGCGAGCCGCGCTCGCGCAGCAGCGGCATATGGCCGCCGGAAAGCAACTGCAGATAATCCTCCATCCCGCGCAGCGCCTCCTCGCGGTGGACCACGGCGCGGGTGCATTCGGTGTTGAAAATATCTCCGCCGCGGCTCCAGATGGACGGCAGCAAATCCCGCAGGTTGACCGAGCCGCGCAAATTGGAGTTTTCCATCGGGAAATAATTGCCGCCGCCGAACTTTCTGGCCAGCTCGCGGCAGATGCGCACCACATCGTCCCATTCCCGGAACGCGGCGGAGCCGTTGCCGCACACCGCGCGCATATGGTCGGTCCTGTAATGCAGGGCTGTTACATCCATCCACCAGGGAACGCTGTATATGTCGGACGAGCCGGGCAGCAGGCAGTGCGGGCGCAGCGGTTCTATCCATTCGTCCAGGCAGGACTTGGGGGTGAATTCCGGCAGCGGGTCTATAATGCCCAGCCGCGCAAACAGCGCGGTCCAGTAATGCGGTATCTGGACGATATCCCCCGTCTCCGCGCGGCGGGGCTGGCGCTGGAACTCAAAAAGCCTGCGCCACAGCGCGTCGCGCGTTAAAACGGCAAGCTCCACCCGTATATCGGGATGCTCGCGCTCGAATTCGGACAGCAGCGATTTCAGATGCGAAACCGTCTGCAAACCGGAATTAGGCAGAACCCAGAATATCATAAAATCCAGTTTTTCACTTCAAGCGCGGGGTTGATTGCCGAAACGCCGGGCCTGCAGCCCGCCCTGAGCATATGCCAGCCGCACAATGCGGCCATCGCGCCGTTGTCGGAGCAGTATTTCCTTTCCACGAAACGGACGGTCATTCCGGCTTTTGCGGTCCCATCGGACAAATACTCCCGCAATGCGCCGTTGGCCGCCACCCCGCCGCCGACCGCTATATGCCGCAGCTTCAAATCCCGCGCGGCATTCAATGTTTTGGCGGTTACGGTCTCTATCACCGAATCCTGGAACGCGGCGCAGATTTCTGCGGCTTTCGCCGGCTTTCCGCCGCGCAGGTGATAGCTTACGGCGGTTTTCAATCCGCTGAACGAAAAATCGCGGCTGCCCTCCAGCATGGGGCGCGGGAACACCACTCCGCCTCTGCGCGCGCCGCGCGCGGCGGCCTCCACAGCCGGCCCGCCGGGATAATCCAGCCCCAGCAGCTTGGCCACCTTGTCAAAAGCCTCGCCGGCGGCGTCGTCGCGCGTTTTCCCCAGCCGGCGGTATCTGCCATAGCCTTTGACATGCCACAGCTCAGTATGCCCGCCGGATATTATAAGCGCCAGCAGCGGAAATTCAAGGGCCCTGACGCGCCCGCCGGCGGTGAACTCGCAGGAATAGAGATGGCCTTCAAGATGATTCACGCCCATGACCGGAACGTTATAAAGCCCCCCGACGGTCTGCGCCGCCACGCTGCCGGACACCAGCCCGCCTGCCAGTCCCGGCCCCCTGGCGAAAGCCACCGCGTCAACCGGCGCGCCCCGCCGGGCGGGACAGTCCTTAAGCGCCTTGGCTATTACCGGGGCGATTTTTTCGCAATGCGCGCGGCTGGCAAGTTCCGGCACAACCCCCTTGTAGCGCCGGTGCAGCGGAACCTGCGACCACACCACATCCGAAAGCAGCCGTCCGTCCTCGTAAACCGCGGCGGCGGTCTCGTCGCAGGTGGTCTCTATGCCAAGCACCCGCAGTCTCATTGCTTGAGGCTTATAAAGGCTTCGCGCGCCTTGAGTATCTCCAGGGCGCGGATCAGGGCCTCGTCCTTGACCATATCCTCTTTTTTAACCGCGGAAATAGGCTCTTTCCCCTGCGCGTAGAGCTTGTCCATCTGCTCCATAAGCCGGCGCTCCGTTTCGCGCGGGACATCCACGGTTATATCCGGCACTATGCCGCCGGCGCCGGTTTTGGGGTCGCGGTGTATGGTTTTGCCGCTGGGGGTGTAGTATTTGGCGACAGTAAGCCTGAGGCCTGAACCGTCGGACAGCGGCAGTATGGACTGCACGCTGCCCTTGCCGAAGGTGCGCGCGCCCACTATCACCGCGCGCTTGTTGTCCTGCAGCGCGCCGGCCACAATCTCGGAAGCGGAGGCGGAGCCGCCGTTTACCAGCACCACCAGCGGCAGAGCGGAGTATTTGGCGGCGCGCCCGCAGCGGAATTCCTGATAGTTTTCGGCCTTGCGGCCCTTGGTGTAAACCACCATCCTGTTTTCGCCCATGAACAGCTTGGAGAAGTCCACCGCGCCGGCCAGCAGCCCGCCGGGGTTGTAGCGCATATCTATGACAAGCGCCTTCATCCCGTCTTTGGACATGGAATCCAGCGCCTTGGACGTAGACTGCATCATGTGGCCGGAAAATTCCGCCAGCCGCAGGTATCCTGTGCCGTTTTCCAGCATTTTGAAATCCACCGCTTCGGTTACTATTTTAGCCCGCTCCAGCGTGAACTCCTTTATCAGCGCAGGGGCGTCCGTGCTTTTGCTCTCCGGGTCGCGCGCGATGGTAAAGCGCACTTTGGTGCCGGGCGCGCCGCGCAGCTTTTTGACGGCATCGTCGGGCGACATGTCCTTGACGCTTTCATCCTCTATTTTGACGATGCGGTCCCCAGGCATGATGCCGGCCCTGTAGGCGGGAGTGCCGGGCATGGGCGTGATGACCACCACAAAACCGTCGCGCGAGGTTATCCGTATGCCTATGCCGCCGAACTCGCCCTCCGTGTCGCCCTTGACGCGCTTGTTGACGTCGGGGTCCATAAACTGGGAGAAATCGTCCAGCTCGCGCACAATTCCGTTGGCCGCGCCGTAAAGGAGCTTTTTGCTGTCGGTTTCGTCTACGTAATTGTCCTTTACCAGCTCCAGCACCTCCACCAGCACGCGCAACTGCTGATACGTCTGGTCCACGGCGGAATAAGCCAGCGGGAAAACGGTTCCCATAAAGAAAGCCGCCAGCACCCAAAGCATTATCCTGTTGCGTTTTGCCATATATCCTCCATCACCTTTTAATCAGCCATTCCACCGGATCCACCGCAGTGGTGCCGGAGCGTATCTCAAAATACACAGTCTGGGCGGGGCTGCCGCCGGATATGTTCCCGTTGTCCGGGCCTGCGGTTCCCAGCGGCTGTCCGGCTGCCGCCTTGTCGCCTTTGCGCACCGACATATCCGCAAGCAGCCCGTAAACCGTGAAAAAACCGCGCCTATGGTCTATTATTACAACATTTCCGTATGAGCGGAAAGGACCCGCGTATATTACGTCGCCCTCCATGACGGAAAGGACCTGCTCCCCCGGACGGGCCGCGATTTTGACGCCTTCCCGGTAAATCCAGGTTTTCAGCGCGGGAACCGCCTCCCGCCCGAAATTGCTGACCACCTCTCCCCCCGCCGGCCAGGGCAGGCTGTGGCGCGCTATGCTGATGCCGTTTTTTCCGCGGGAAGGGCCGGCGGCCTGTTTTTTCTCAAAATTCTTCAGGAATTTCATCAGGCTGGCGGCGGAAGCTTTCAGATCGTCCAGTTCCGCCTGTATCTGCTGCTGCCTGTCCCTTGCCGTGTTGAGGGCGGCGACTTTTTTCCTGTAATCGCTCATGCGCCGCTCCTTCTCGCGGCGGAGCTTGTTGGAGCGATCCACCAGCTCGCGGCTGGCGCGCTTCCAGGAATTGAGTTGGCGCTGGCTGCGCTCTCTCTCATCCGAAAGGCGGGTAAGAAGGGACGCTTTCTGGTACAGCGCGGCCTGCAAATACAACTGCTGCGGCAGCCTGGCGCTGCCGTAATACGGAAATGACGACAGTTGCAACGCGGCGTAAGTCCGCGTATCGTCGGCGGCAAGCCGCTTCCACCGCTCAAGCGAGGATTTCAGCGAGGCCGTTTTTATCTCCGTGTCCCGCAACAGATGCTCCGTCTGCGTCTTTTCGCGGAGAATGCCCTGCCGGGCCTGCTCGGCCTGGTCGCTTTGCCGTTTCAGGAACTCTATGTAGCGGTTTATGTCGCGCTCCTGCTTGCGGTAGCGCTCCATCTCCTTTTTGCGCGCGCTCAGCTGGGACTGTATTTTCTCCAGTTCCTGCTTCGTCTGCTCGCGCGAGGATGCCGCCGTGACCGGGGCGGCGCACAGAAACAGCGCCGCCAGCCACGCGCCGGCAAAGCCGGAAACCGCGCGCGAACTAAGCGGGCTCAGAGCGTTTCTTTCCATCGGAAAAGTATCCAGCCGCATAACGCGCCCAGAGCCGGCGCCGCAAACCGCCACTGCGCCAGCGGCAGGGACCACCACATCGGGCTTAAGTGTTTCACAGGAGAGACAAGCAGCCAGCACAGCAGCGCGCCGGCGGCGGCCCCGCCCGCGCCGGAAAGCAGCCAGCCCCAGACCTGAACGGAGGGAAGCGAAAACCCCGCGCCGCGCACGGCGGCTATTTCAACGGCCAGCGCCGCCATGGCGAGAACAAAAGCCGCCGCGCAAAACACAAGCCGCAGAAACCGCCTGTAGAACGAGGCGTGCAATATCGCGTAAACCTGCTCCGGCTTGTAGGAAACGCCGGCTATGGCCGGCATTTTGCCCTGAAGCACGTTTGCGTCCAGCCAGCCGCCGATATTCTCAAGCGCGGGATCGGCCACTTTCACCGAAAAATACTCCGGCATCGGATTTTCAGCCGCCACGGTGATGGATTTTATCAGGTCCGCATCGCCCAGCTTCAGTTCCTCCAGCGCCTGTTTTTTTGAGACAAAGCGCGCCTCCGCCACATAAGGCAGCGCGCGTACCGCGTCTTCCAGCCCGTTCATGGCGGAAAGCGGGGCCTTGTCGTCCACAATCAGAAAAAGTCTGAAATCGTCCCGCAGCAGCGATTCAAGCTGCGCGCTCTGCTTTTCCATGAAAGCGGCGGCGCACAGCGGCAGCGCCAGGCACAGGCTTATCAGAAAAGCCGCCCTGTGGCCGCCGGTCATAAACGCCGGCGAACGCCAGGTCCGCGCGCCGCCGGTTCCGTCTCCTGAAATATTCTGGCGCATATGTATTGATTCTATAATTTTTGCCGCCGCCATTCCTGCAAAACGCAGCGGGCCTGCTCCAGGTTCTCCGCGCGCATGAAGGCGGCGCGCAAAAGGGCGCAATCCGGCAGGCCGCGTATCCAGAAACCCGCCGTCTTGCGCGCACGCAGAACCGCCGCGCGGGGGCCGCATTGCCGCGCGCTGAGTTCCAGATACTCAATAAACAGTTCCAGCCTGCCGTATTCCGGGGCGGAGTATTGCGCGCCGCGCAGGCCGGCGTCTATGCACGCGAAAATGAAAGGGTCGCCTATCGCGGCGCGGCCTATCATCACCCCGGCGCAGCCGGCGGACAGGAAGGCCGCCGCGCCCTCCGCGTCCGACACGCCGCCGTTGCCTATAACCGGTATTTTCACCGCCGCGCAGGCGGCAGCCACCGCGTCCAGGTCAACAGGACCGGAATGCGCGGCCCGCGCATAACGCCCGTGCAGGAAAACGGCGGAGGCCCCCTCGCCTTCGGCTATGCGGGCCAGCCGGGCGGACAGCGGCGCGCCTTTTTCAAGCCCGACCCTGGTTTTAACCGTTACCGGCGCGCCCCCCGCGGCGGACACCGCCGCCGCGACCACGCGGGCAAAGGCGCGCTCGTCCTTCATAAGGGCCGTGCCCGCGCCGGATTTGATTATTTTGGGAACCGGGCACCCCGCGTTTATATCCACAATATCCGCCCCGCGTTCGGCGGCCCGGGCCGCGGCAAGGCGCACCGCCGCCTCGTCCTGCCCGAAAATCTGCATCGCGCAGGGATGCCCGTCCGGCCCTATTTCCAGCATATCGCCGGAGCGCCGGCTGCCGAACCGCAGCGCCACAGCCGACACCATCTCCGCGCACACCAGCCCCGCGCCGCCGCGCAGGCAGAGCAGACGCAGCGCGGAATCGCTTATCCCCGCCATGGGCGCCAGCGACAAAATATTGGAGCAGGTTACCCGCCCTATGCGCAGTTCGGAAGGGCGCTTACTTGCCGTCATTGACAAGGCTGTAGTCGGAGGGTTTTCTGTCCTGAATCAGCAGGAGTTCGCCGGTGCTTGCGCCCACCGCGCGCATGACCAGCAGTTGAAAAGCGTCCGCCTCGCGCTCCATGCGCTCTATGCTTTTGGCGTCGCGGAAATCGTTCAGGATGGGGTTGGCGGCTATGCCGTCGAGGTACTTCTGCCCCGGAACGGACGGGGTGGCAAGCTCGTGCCTGAGCTTTTCCCGCTCGAAATGACGCTGCGCGTGGAAAAACTGACGCGCTATCGCGCCGGCGCACCAGGCCGGGGAGCGGAAAGCGGTGTTGTCGGTGAGCAGTATCGTGGGAACGCCGTTTTCAATCGCAAAATCGGTGCGGTCCGCGCCGCGTATGGCGAAAACGTACTGGCGCAGCTGCTGGAACAGGGAATTGTCGTAATGGCTGATAAGCACCAGCGACTTCATCACCTGATCCTGGAACTGCGGCTTGCCGAACAGCTTGAATTTTATGCCGGAAGCCAGGTCCTCTTTAACCAGGCCCGGCGCGCCCCTGTCCAGCCCGTATTTGCGCTGGAAAACGCGATCCCTGGCGGCGCGCGCCGCGGCGCGCTGCCTGTCGCCCATGCGGCGGATAAGCGTGCGGTTCCAGTAATTCATCGCCAGTATAAACAGTATCAGCAGCGCCGCCACGCGGGGCGTAACCTTGAAATCGCGCACAGGCGCAACCATTTTCTCGCGCACGGTAGCGGCCATCCTGACTGTGACTCCAGGCGGGGCGGCTTCCTGCGAAGGCAGGGAAATCTCCGTATTTTGCGGGGTGAAGCCGGCTTCTTCCTGCGACGCCTGCACGCAGCGCGAAGGCGGAGACAGAGGCGGCGGAGGAGGCGGAGGCACAGGACCTCTCTGCACATTTTCCTGCTGCTGTCCTTCCCTGTCCCAATAAGGCTGTTCCCGCGAGAATTGCTCTGCCATGTTTATCCGAAGGATTTGGCGTAAGATTTATAGAAGGCTTCAAGCTCGGTTTTGGGATCCTGGAATTCAAGGATGTGCTTTTTACAGCCGTTGCGCGAACATATCTGCACCTGCCCGCCGTGTTTTAGAACAAAAGCCGCCATCTGGGCGCCGCAGCCGTCGCAGCGGCGCGCGCCCTTGAGGTCGGCATCGCAATGCGGGCAGCGCAGCCCGGCCACCTTGCCCGGCGGCACCTGAAACGGCGCAACAGTGTCGTAACTGCCGTAAACCGCGCTGAGGTAGAGCATCCCTCTCTTGCCGGCATAAGACACTCTCACGCAAACCGACGACCCGCCGCCTATTTTGCGCGGGCTCATCAGCGTTTTCAGACAATGCGGACATTTGACGGACAGTTGCAGCATATCTCCTCCTGCCGGAGCGCGCCGGCTACTTTGAAATGAGTTTCTTCCCGCGCGGCTTGCGCCCGCCGGCCGCATTTTTATTTTTCGGAGACAATTCCCCGCCCGCGCCGGGATTTATGATATCCAGCCGCCATCTGCCGCGCAGTGTGTCAAAGTTATAGACATTCTCCTCGTTGGCCACGCTATGCACGGCCATGAACTCCGCAAGCTGGTCATACTGCTTTTTGCTCTCTATCGGGATAAGGCGGTGCGGCTTAAGCAACGCGCGGTTGAGCGGCGCTATGGTTTCCATGTCCGATATTTCAAGCAGGACCGTTTCGCCCCGCCTGTCCGGCTTGGCATCCGGGATAAACATGGTTTCCTTTTTGTGCATGCTGGCCGTGATGAAACGGTAAACCCCCTTCATCCTGGGAAGCTTCACCACGGCCTGCCTGGTCTCTCCGAAAGCCAGCTTGAACCCCGTAGTCAGGTTGCTTTCCGGCACGCGGGCCGTGAGCAATTCGCCCTTATGGGAAGCGGTTATCTCGTAAACGGAGCCGCGCATGAACATGAACTGCCCGCGCGGTTTCTCAAGCGCAACGTCAAAAGTATCGGCGTTCTCCAGTTCGCGCAGAAGGTCCCTTACCAGTCCTTTTTTGATATCACCGGACTCCACCAGCATGTTCCCTGAAGAGGCGTTCACATACAGCGCCCCGCCGTTTTCGTCGGTCTCAATGTACTCGTAGCCGGGAACCCCCTCGCGGAAAACGCGCATCCATATAGCCGCCGGCTCCAACGTGGCCGCGGGCGGCCTTACGGCATGAGCGGGACGGCACAAGGCCAGAACCAGCATGGCAGCCTGCATCATAACCCCTCCCTGCGACGTATCAAAGCTTCGAAACCCGCCGCGGCCTGGGCCAGTTCGCGCGCGCCGCGCACGGGCTTGCCGTTTACGATAAAAGTGGGCGTAACATCTATGCCATGCTCCGCGGCATACCTAGCCTCCGCCTCCACCGCCTGCCGGACCGAAGGGTCCCTCATGCACAGCGAAAATACATCCCTGTTGATGCCCAGGCTGACGGCGTAAGCGTCAAACTGGGCCGGCTCGTCCGCGGATTTGGACCACTCATCCTGATTTTGATACAGCATGTCCGCATACTGGAAAAACTTATTCTGCCAGCCGGCGCATTCCGCCGCGCCAGCCGCGGCCACGGCCCATTTATGCTCCGGCAGCGGGCTATGGCGGAAAGTCAGCCGTATATGCCGGCCATAGGCTGAAAACAGCCTGTTCATTTCCTCGTTCCCCACCCGGCAGGCGGGGCATTGCAAATCCGTATACTCGTCTATCACAATCGGCGCGTCCAGCGGACCTTTGACGCGGCTGGGCTGAATCTCCGGCGGAAGCTCGTATTTGCGCGCCACATAAATTCCCGTCGCGGCGGCGGCAAGCAGGCAGGCGGCGTAAAAGCAATAAATCCGTTTCATAGGAGCATCAGAGCAATCCCAGAATTTTCGCCGGGGAATGCGCGCCCTTTATTATGCGCAGCCTTTTGGCTTCTATCCCCAGCTCGCGCGCGGCGGCATTCAGTGCCTCTGCGTTGGCAAGCCCGCGTTCCGCAGGGGACTTCACCCACGCCTCCAGCGCGTCGGGGCCGCGCCGCTCCAGCCTGGCGGTTTTGGCGCCCGCATGGACCTTCAGCCGGATATAGCGCATGGGGCCGCGATAAGCGTCCTTGCCGTCATCTCCGGCGGCGGGGCAATGCCCAGCAGTTCCAGCACGGTGGGCGCGATGTCGCCCAGTATGCCCTTCGGGCGCAGCCGTGTCGGCGCGCCGCCGCGGATGAGAATGCATTCCACCGGATTGCAGGTGTGCGCAGTTTTGGGCATGTCAAGCGCGGCGTCCCACATCTCCTCGGCATTGCCGTGGTCTGCGGTTACGATGGCGGCGGCCCCTGTCTCCAGCGCGGCGCGGACCAGCCGGCCGGCGCAATCGTCCACAATTTCCACCGCCCTGACGGCGGCGCCGAAATTGCCGGTATGCCCCACCATGTCGCAGTTGGCGAAATTGACAAGCACGAAATCATACGCGCAGGAGCGGATTTGCTTTTCCGCCTCGGCGCAAACCTCGGGCGCGTTCATTTCGGG
Source organism: Elusimicrobiales bacterium (assembly GCA_041651175.1). NCBI lineage: Bacteria > Pseudomonadati > Elusimicrobiota > Elusimicrobia > Elusimicrobiales > Elusimicrobiales bacterium. Next base: position 40,591 of record JBAZJT010000016.1, read on the forward strand.
ATGCTCGGCATAGGTGGCGGGGTCAAATGTGCCCTTTATCTCTATGCGGTCCTCTCCGGGATAGGGCCTGAGCATCTTGCCGTTGAAAAAGGAGGTCACGTGCTTGAACTTCTGCGTCTCGGCCAGGCGCAGCTGCCGCAGCCCGCGTTTTCCGATAACCTCTCCCAGCAGATTGGACATGGAGGCGTCCTCGTCCATGGGCGGCAGCGCGCTGAATTTGAAGGTGTCGTAATACCGGGTAAGCCCGCAATAAGCCACATTCAGCTTTACGGCGCGCTTTCCCGGATACTCGTCCTCCACGAAGGCTTTGGTAAGCTCTATCGCGCGGTCCTGCCGGAAATTGAAATGCACCACGGAATCGCCGTCTTTCACGCCGGAATAGCCGCCGATGACGGTGGGCGGCACATATTCGTCCACAAGCGGGGAGCCGTCCGGGTTTTTGCCGGAATAGGCGCGCGTTACGGCTTCTTCGGCGGTTGCGGCGCGTTCGCCCGCTGCCAGCGCTATGCAGTCATAGGCCCTGTCCACCAGCTCCCATTTCTCGCTGCGGTCCATGGCGTAATAGCGGCCTATGACGGTGGCTATCCTGCCGGCGCCGGTTTCCCGTATTTTGGCTTCCACTGTTTTCACATAAGCCAGCGCGCTGCGGGGAGGAGTGTCCCTCCCGTCCGCGAAAAAATGGATGTTGATATTTTTTACGCCTCTGCCCGCGGCATGGCGCATTATGGCGAAAAGATGCTCCTGATGCGCGTGGACGCCCTCGTCCTGCACCAGCCCCATCAGGTGGAGCGCGCCGCCAGTCTTGAGGCAGTTGTCAATACATGCCTTGAAAGCCGGCGCGCTGAAAAGCGAGCCGTCCGCGGCGGCGTCCATGAGCTTTTTAAGCTCCTGAACCACAATGCGCCCCGCGCCCATGTTGAGATGCCCCACTTCCGAGGATCCCATGAACCCCGCCGGCAGCCCGACGAATTCGCCGGAGGCTTCCAGCACGGAATACGGATATTTGCCCAGCCAGCCGGACACATTGGGCGTCTTTGCCGTTGTAACGGCATTGTATTTTCCGGGGGCGCCTATGCCCCATCCGTCGCGCACGATAAGCACCACGCGTTGTTTCGCCATACGGACATTCTATAAAAATGCGCGGGGAAATTGTAGAATCAGAGTATGTCCTTTGTTACCGCCGTGCTGACGCTGTTTTTCGTGATGGACCCGCTGGGCAATGTGCCGCTTTTCATCGCCGCGCTCAAAGACGTGCCTTACGAGCGCAAACGCCGGGTCATCGCGCGCGAGCTGCTGATAGCGCTGGGCATCATGTACGCCGCCCTGCTTTTCGGCGGCAGAATGCTGGAGTGGATGGGCATAGACCAGCCGTCGCTCAGCATAGCCGGCGGCATAGTGCTGTTTCTGATATCGGTGAAGATGATTTTCCCCCTCAAGGAAGACGGCTTCGCCGCCAGCCCGGAGGGGGAACCGTTCATAGTCCCGCTGGCCGTGCCGCTTATAGTGGGGCCTTCCGTGGCCAGCATGGTGCTTATCATGCCGCTGCGCGAGCCCGACAAGATGCTGCAATGGGTGTTTGTGATAGCGGCGGCATGGGTGCTTAACTGCGCGATACTGCTCTCCTCGGTGCGCATAAGCCGTTTTCTGGGCGAGCGCGGCATGATAGCCGTAACCCGCCTGATGGGAATGCTGCTTACCACCATCTCCGTTCAGATGTTCATGTCCGGCATAAAGCAATTCCTGGCGCGGTAACACTTTGCACAGAGAAGTCCGCGCCGGCCGGCGGAACATTCCTGCGCGGAATTTGGTCCTCCTCGGATAATTCCGAATTCATCTACGGCCATCTGCGTTAACCTGAAAGTTTCAGGTTAACGGCGTTTTATCCACAGATTGACCACAGATTTCCACAGATTATCCGGACTTTTCCCTTTATAACCGGGCATTGCGGCGGAAAATGAGATTATTTCATCAGAGGCGAGAAAACGCGGTAGAAAGGCGAATCAAACAAAAGCGATTGCACCACGTCCGAAGTCATCCGCGTCAGGTTGACCACACGCGCGCAGTAATCGTACTGCTCCGCTATTTCCGCCAGATTCTCGGCGGTGTCCCTTCCGCCGACGGCGGCGCTTAGCAGCGAAAACGCCTTGTCATAATCCCCCGCGGACATCGCCGCCGTTACCGCGCGCGCGGCCTGCGGATACGCCTCCAGCCCGCGCGCCGCCCTTGAATAGCCGGAATCCGGATACAATCCTGTTAAAACGCGGGTCAGCGCATTGTTAAGCGTGTTGGAACGCCACAGCCGCGGCCTGTCCAGAAACTGCGGCATGACAATCCATGCCTGCGCCGCCTGCCGCCAGCGCGCGTCTTTATCCGCCGCCGCGGCAAGCGCCGCGTAAACCTGCGCCGCCGGCATATTCGCCGCGGCCATGGAAAACACCGCGCGGTAGGCCGCTTCCACCTCCGCGCCGCGCCCGGCCAGCTGCCCGCCTGCTGCGGCATAGGCGCGGGCCATGTCTTTGGGCAGGCCCGCGGGAACCGCGGCGGCGGCCTGCACCGCGGCCTTTTCCTGGCGCAGCCCGTCTATGCGCCCGGCTATAGCCGCGCCGGCCAGCGCGTCGCGCGAGGCGCCGCGCAGCCGCTCCAGCGAGGCGGCCTCGCCGCCGCGCAGCCCGTCCCTGCCGGCAAACCGCGCGGCATAGGATGAAAATTCCGCCTGCCGCGCCGAGGCCCTGTCAAGCAGCTTTTCCCGCGCAAGGAACTGCTCCGCAAGCAATTCCTCCACGCTGCGCCCTTTCTGCTCCATGGAAAGCGCGCGGCTCATCAAATCCTGATCGGCAAGCAGCTTGTCCGCCTTCAGGCCGGACAGCGCCGCCGCCTGCCGCGCCTTGTCGCCGCGCAACTGTCCGCGCAGTTCCTCCAGATTGAAGGCGGAACTGCGGCGCTCTTTTTCCAGCGCGGCGCGGTTCAGCCGCCACTCGTATTTCTCGCCGCCGCTGCGCGCGCCGCCGCGCGCGGCCCCGCCGGAAACCGCGCCGGAACCGGCTTCGCGCAGCCCCAGCACTACCGCCCCGGACTTGTCCGCCGGTATCTGCTGTCCCTCAAACAGCCGGCGCATGGCCACGGAGGCCTCCTCGTTTGAGAGCGACGGGTTGGCGGCGTCGCGTATCAGCGTGCGGGAGACGTTGAGAAAATTGGTGTTGAGATACCATTTCAGCTTCTTGACGGTATACGGCCCCATGGAAGACCCTGTCGCGGAGGCTGGCTGGCTGGTTTGCGCGGAGGACGGGGGCGCCGCCTCCGGACGGGCGGGGCGGTTGCGTTTTTCGCGCTCGTAAATCTGCGCGGCCTCCTGGGGATGGCTGCGTATCCAGAGTATTATCCCCTGGCGGATGGCGGCGCGGTCGCCGCCCTGCACATCGCCCGGGTAGGAACCGTAATCTCCGGAATCCATCATGGCGTCGGCCAGTTCGCCGGCAAACATCAGGTCGCTGGCGAGCCTGCTGGCAGTCTCTCCCAGCTTGCCGTCCGCCTGCTGCAATTGCGCGGAAGGCAGGTTCTCATCCAGAGAGGAAAACCCGTCCGGCGCGCCCGACGCGGCGGCGCACAGTAAAACGAGATGCAGAAGCCTCATTATTTAACCATAACAGACGCCGGCGGTTTTGTCAAACTTATCCCGAATGCTTCAGTTGGTTGCGTGAACCGAGGCGAAATAATGCCGGACAAAATTATCCGCGCGCGCCCCGCCCCGTTTTTGCCGCAGACCAAAATCCTGTGTTTGCGCCCCGAAGGCTTATTCCGGGGAGAGTGTATTTGCGCTTTTCGCGCAGGCGTGGCGGTAGCCGCATATCGCGCAGAATTCATGGCGTGGGGAAAAATCGTTTGCGGCGATGCCTTCGCCCGCTTTTGCGAACTGCTCCAGCGTCTTCTCGCCCTGGGAGGGGTTGTAGGGCGCGGTGGCCAGCTTGTCGTGATACAACTGCCATATGGTAAGCGACGCCGGCTCTATGCCCAGCGCGTTTTTCGCGCCCAGCGCGTATATGCACAATTGCAGGTTTTCGGCGGCGTCGGCATCGGAGCGCAGTTCAGGGCCCGTCTTGTAATCTATGATTTCATGGCCGCCGCCGGGGTGGCGGTCTATGCGGTCTATGGTGCCTTTTATGCGCCAGCGGCGATACGGAAATTCAAAAAACTGCTCGGCGCAGACGGTCAGGGTTTTGCGCTCCGCGTCGCGCCGCCAGAAGGTTTCAAGCAGCGCCTTGCCCTTGTCGTAATACTCCACCTGCTCCGCCGCGCTGACGTAGCCGCCGGTAAGCCAGCAGTCATCGTAGGATGAGAGCAGCTCCTCAAGCGAGCCGGCGCTTGCCCGGCGCGATTCCAGCGCCTTGTGCAGCGACACCCCCAGCGAGGACAGCGGGGTAAACGGCTCCCGCCGGTAATCAATGTACTTGTACTTGAACGAGACGGGGCAGTTCAGGTATGCCCGGACTTTGGAATAATTAAGCTCGCCCGGATCAAACATCGCGCCTCAGGAAATCCACCAGGCTGTCGCCGTATTTCTCGGAGCGGAAAAGGGAGTATCCCGCCGGGACCTCGAATTTTTCGGTTATATGGTGCTGGGCTATTATGCGCCCGTCTTCAGCCAGAAGCCCGCTTTGCGCTATGTCGCGCAAAACCGGGCCGGTAAGCGAAAGCATGTTGTTTTTCCCGTCGCGGTAGGGCGGCCCCATGAAAATCAGGTCAAAGCCCTCTTCTCCCGCGCGGTGGCGCAGCCAGGAAAGCCCGGCGGTTATATCGGCGCGCAGCGTCAGGGCGCGCTCGGCGAAGCCGAATTTTTCCAGATTGCGGTTTATGGCCTTGAGGCAGGCCTGGTCCCGCTCGGCAAAAACCACAAAACCCGCCCCGCGCGAAAGCGCCTCCAGCCCGACCGCGCCGGTTCCGGCGAACAGGTCCAGAAAACGCGAGGCCGGTATCCGCGGCCTGATGATATCAAACAGCGACTGCTTGATTCTGTCCGAAATCGGTTTCACGGGAAGATGCTTCGGCACGGAGATAAGCGTCCTGCCCTTTGCTGTCCCGGCAATAATGCGCATAATATATTATAGAATATCCGGGCATGGAAGAGAGAGCGCCCCTCATACTGGTGGCGGACGACGACGAGGTTTCCGGCCGGCTGGCGCATGACCTGCTGGACGGCGCGGGCTTTTCGGTTCACCTGCTGGGCAAATCCATAGACATAATACCCGCCATAAAACAGGCCAAGCCGGATATGGTGGTGATGGACATCACGCTCTCCGGCATGGACGGGCTGAAAGTCATCCGCATGATAAAGTCCGACCTGGAGATATCCGCCGTCAGAATAGTGGTGGTCAGCGAAAATGATTTTGAATACGAGAAGCAGCGCGCCTTCAAATACGGGGTGGAGGCGTTCATAAAAAAGCCTTTCAACGTGGATACTTTCGCCAGCCAGATAAGCCAGATACTCTCCGGCAACAAGGAACTGCTGACCGCTTTCGGCGGCGGCGTGGAGGAAGAGGAGATGCCCGGCGCCCCCCATGCCGACGATACCCTCTCCGAAACCCAGGCCCGGATAACCGTATGGGGGTGCAGGGGATTTGCGCCGGAGATGCCGAATCTGGTTTCCGCCTACGGCAAGCAGACCTCATGCGTGGCGGTGGAAACGCGCGAGCGTCTGGTTATTTTTGACGGCGGCTCCGGCATAATTCCGCTTGGCAGGAAGCTGCTGGCGGAAAGCGGACACCGCGACATCTGGATTCTGCTTACGCATTTCCATCTGGGCCATGTGATGGGGCTGCCCTATTTCCCCTGCCTTGCCAACCCGGCCTATACCATACGGATAGCCGGCGCCGGCCCGGGGGAGGACAAGTTCGCCGAGGCGGTGCGCGGCATATTCTACGCTTCGCCCTGGTGGCATGCGCCGCGTCCCAGGGCGCGCATTCTGATATACGAGATGTCCGGCGATGTGTGCGAGCTTGCGCCCGGCATCCGGGTCCGGACCATGCAGGCGCACCACCCGTCCATGACGCTGTGCTACAGGCTGGAGGCGGCAGGCAAGAAAATAGTTTACGCGCCCGACAGCGGCCTTTTCGGCGACGCCGCCGCCATGCAGGCCTATGACGAGAAGCTGGGCGAATTCTGCCGCCGGGCCGACGCAGTCATCCACGACGCCTGCTTTACCGACGAGGACTGGCAGTCCCGCCGGGAGGAGGGGCATTCCTCCCCCGCGGCGGCTATGGAGTTCGCCGCGCTTCAGGCCGAGGCGAAAAACCTCGTGCTGTTCCACTACGACGGCGCCTACTCCGACGAGACGGTGGACAAGATGACGGAACGGGCGGCCCGCCTGGCCAAGCTGAACTCCTGGGAAACGCAGTGCCATACGGCCAGAGAGGGGTTTTCGCTGACGCTGGAATAGTCCGCGCCGCCGGGTAAGTTTTTTAAGGGGGTTCTATGCGGCCAAACCCGCATGTGCTGGAGATAAACACCCGCTGCTGGCTGCGCCAGCTGCGCGACAAGTACGGCGCGCCGCTCACGCTCGCCTCGGTCCCGGACGAGGAATGGCAGGAGCTTAAGCATCTGGGCTTTGACGCGGTGTGGCTGATGGGCGTCTGGCGGCAGAGCCCGAAGGGGCGCGATGTGGCGCGCGCCACTCCGGACTTGCTTAAAGCCGTGGCCGCTTTCAGGCCGGATTACGACATAAACGACATTGCCGCCTCTCCCTATGCCGTGCGGGACTATACTCTGGACCCCGCGCTGGGCGCGGAGGGCGAGCTTGCCCTGCTGCGCGCCAAGCTCAACGGCATGGGCATCGGGCTGTTTCTGGATTTTGTCTCCAACCACCTGGCGCTGGACCATGCGCTGCTGGAATCCGCGCCGGACTGCTTCATACAGGCCGGCGCGGCGGAGGTCTCCGCGCACCCGGACTGGTTTTTTGAAAGCGCGCCGGGCCGCTTCACAGCCTACGGGCGCGACCCCAATTTCCCGCCCTGGCAGGACACGGCGCAGCTTAACTATTTCAACCCCCGCGCGCGCGCCTTCATGCTGGACACTCTGAAAAAAATAGCCTCCGTCTGCGACGGCGTCCGCTGCGACATGGTGATGCTCAACCTCAACGACATTCACGACGCCACCTGGGGCCGGCTGCTGGGAAAAAACGGCTTTGCGCGCCCGGAAACCGAATTCTGGGACGAGGCGATACGCGCCGTCAAGGAGGAGCATCCCCATTTCACCTTTATGGCCGAGGTTTACTGGGGGCTGGAATGGCGGCTTCAGGAAATGGGGTTTGACTATACCTACGACAAGGTTCTCTACGACCGCATGAGGCTCTCCGGCCCGGTGGACGTAAAAAGTCATTTGCGCGCCGAAAAGCTTTACCAGAAACGCTCCGTCCGCTTCCTGGAAAACCACGACGAGGCCCCCGCCGTATCCGCCTTCGGCAGGGAGAAATCCATAGCCTCGGCGGTGGCCATGGCCACGTTGCGGGGAATGCGGCTTTTCTACCAGCCGCAGATAAAGGGCATGAATGTAAAGTCGCCCATCCAGTATTCGCGGGCGGATTTCCCCGAGGACCCGTTTATCGGAAAGCTCTACAGCAAAATCATAAAAATAGCCGACCATCCCGCCTTTCACGGCGGGGAATGGGCTTTGGTGGAGCCGCGTCCCGCGGCGCCGGGCGACGCCGCGTTCAACAATCTGCTGTGCTGGTCCTGGCATCAGCGCCGGACATACAAGCTGATAATAGTGAACTACTCGCAAAACCGCGCGGCGGGCCGGGTGCCGGTCAACGCGTCCGCCAAAGGCGACTCATACGCGTTTTTCGACGAGTTGTCGGATATTTTCATGGTGCGCGCGGCAGGCGAGGTGCGGCCCGACGGCCTGCTGGTGGACCTGCCCCCCTACGGCGCCCACATGCTGGACCTGGAGTTTTAGATTGCAAGGATATAAAAGACGCGCCGCATTCCATATAATGGAATGCGGCGCGTTGTTTTGAATATGAGACTCTGTTACTTGGCGGCGTTTTTGCGGGAGGAGTTTATTGCGTCCTGCATTCCCTCCACCGGCACTCCGGCCTGCGGGTCCGCCGCGTTTTTCCAGTACCATTCGCCGATTTTTTTCATCCCGTAGCCCATGGCCGCGAAGGTGAGTCCGCCTGTTATTGCGCCCATGGAGCCGACCATCGCCCCTCCTGCTAATATCCCCACGCCGAGGGTTATCATCGGGTTGCTGCCCATGAACATGACGGCGCGGTTTACAGCCGAAGCGCCGCGTTTGACCTTTCCGGCGATTGACGACAGCCGTCCTTTTGCCGCCTGCGGCGCGACGGCGGGGGAGGGAACCGCCTGCGCGGTTGTGAATTTGGAGGAGGCCGCGCTCATGCCGCGGTAAGCGCCCGCCGGTTTCCGCGCCGCCGCGCCGGAGGAGCCGCCGTAAGCCGCGGTTAAATTCGCCGTTGCGCCGGATTTGGCGCGCGCCGCCGCGAGGCCGCCCGGCGCTTTGGCAGAATAATGGCTGGCCTGGTACTTGGCCAGCAGTTCGTAGTCGGGCATTTCGGCCTTGTAGGAGTGGTTGTCAAACGCCGCTTTGGCCGCCGCGGGAACCGCGGCGCGCGCGTCATCGTCATTTATTCCGCCGGCCAGGGCAAAGGCGGGGGAACATATCGCGATAGCCATAACAGCCAGTCTGTTCTTCAGCGCCATAACACTCTCCTTGAAACGAACGGATTTCAGCCGCCGGTCTGCCGGCGTATGATTAAATTACCGCAGGAATCCGGCGTTTGCGCATGAGGCATAAGACCTATATGGAATCGGGGACTTTCGGCCCCCATAGGCTTGCCGCCAAATCAATGCAGCGCTTTATCTGCGGGAATATGCGTAAAATGCGGCCTTGTCAGCATCCGCCGCAACTGCCGCCGTGCTGGACAGGCGGATGCCCCGATGAGTATCCCGGCAACGCGGGGTACTATTGATGGCCGCATAAATAAAAGCCTATGCGAAGGCCCGAATTCAGGCCGCGCGCCAGGCGCGGCTGCGCCGCTGTGCTGTCCGCACTGCAAACAGCCGCAACGACGCGCGCGGCCTGAAGGCGGGCCTCCCCGAAGGGGCCGAGCCGCTTTCGGGCTGCAACCGCGTCGCCAAAGGCCGGACATACGAACAGTATGTCCAGCCTTTGGCTTCTTGTTTCGCCGCGAAATCGGCTCAGTCGCATAGGCTTTTATTTATGCAGACATCAATAACCTGAATGTTTCAGTTGGATTGCGGGATTCGGCGAAAAATCGCTTCATACTGCCTTCACAAAATTATCCTTTCGCGCAGTGAGGCGCGCGCGCACAGCGGCTATCGTTGCAATGGCGGACACCTTATCAGGCATACCGCTGTTCGGCTGCGCTTTCAGGGGGATGGCGCGATGGAAATGTGCTTGCTCAGGAAATCGCGCAGGACGGCGGAATATTTCCCGGCCTCAAGATGGGACCGGCAGTGCCCGCCGGAAAAGCGGACAAATGTCTTCGGCGAGGCGGCGGCCTCGTAAACCCTGCGGCCCATGTCAAAGGGGACAAGCTCGTCTTTGTCGCCGTGAATCACCAGCAGCGGAGAGTTTACCCCGCCTATTTTTGAGAGGGTGTCATACCTGTAAGTAACCAGCCAGCGCATCGGCACATGCGGAAAAATCACCCCGGACATGTCCGTAATGGATGTAAACGGGCTGTCCAGAATCAGCGCGGCGGGCCGGTGGCGCAAAGCCGTTTCCACCGCGACGGCAGTGCCCAGAGATTCGCCCCAGAATATTATTTTTTCCGGCGGGATTTTCAGCGCGGAGACCATATATCCGTACGCCGCCTCCGCGTCGGCATACGTGCCTTTTTCGGACGGGATACCGGAGCTTTTGCCGTATCCCCTGTAATCAAACATCACGACCGTAGCGCCCAGCCCGCGGAAAATCGCGGCCTGATTCAGCCGCCCGCTCATGTTGCCGGCGTTGCCGTGAAAAAACAGAACCGCCGGCGCGTCAGGATTGGCGGCGGGAATATGCCAGATGTTTATCCGTTTGCCGTCCGGGGAACTGACGAAGGTTTCGCTCCATTCCAGCCCGAAACGGCCCGGCGTGGCGGCGATTCCGGAATCCGGAAAATACAGGCATCTCTGCTGGAACCACCACGCCGCCGGATACGACAGCGCGGCAATAACGGCAAACGCAACCGCCGGATGGATTTTAACGTCCGTCATGCCTGTATTATAACCCGGAAATTGCAGTTGGACAGCAGAGACGCGCTTTCCACGCCGGGCTACTGGCCGTAGCTGGGGAAGTCCTGCATTTCATCCTGTAAATCCAGCGGGGAAGGCTGGGACGGCTCGCCATCCTCCTGGGGCAGGCAGCCCGAAGGCGAAGAATCCGCTCCGGAGGACTGGACCCGCTTCACTTTGCAGTACACCCGGCTGGAGAATTTGCCGCCGAAGGTGACATTCTGCGTCTGAATAGCTACTTTGCCCAGCCTGTAAGCGGAGCTTTTGTACAGCGTCAGCCTGCCGCGCACGCCGCCCTCGTCCATCGTGATGACAAGGTTGCCGCCGTCAGACGACACTGCGCCGGTTTTTGAATTGAACACGGCCATGGCCGGCGCGCCGCCGCCGTCCATATTGCGGACATCCATGGACATGCCGTCTTTGCCGGCGGACAGTTTGCCCCCGGACAGCGAGAACGAAAAAGCCTCCCTGTCCCCGAGCAGGCCGCCCTTTTCGGTATGACACTGGAAACTGCCGCTGAAACCGCGCGGCGCTTCCGCGGCGCGCGCCGCGGAAACGCAGGCCGACATAATGACAATCATCGCAATTTTCATAAATTCCTCCGTATCAAATTGTCGCATACCGCGCCGGTGCGGCGCATGGGCCGCAAGACCCAGATTTGGCCTCCGCGCCGGAAGCATTTTCTAATTGAATAATGAGCCTGAAATCTCTCGTCGTGGCTCCGTCGGGATATTTTTTGCCATGCCTCCCGTTTTGATTGATTTTACCGTGTCTTTTTCCTCCGCTTCGCGCAGAATTCTG